>JBEDFG010000108.1:0-5212 GCA_041175285.1 Bacteroidota bacterium
CTTAAATTCAACTTTACCTGGAGATTCTTCCTGATAAGAGCGACCCGTAACATCGATAATTGTAATTTTTCGACCTTTTGTTGGGATGAATTTTCCCTGGAGGCGCCACGTAGAATCTACCTGAAAATTCGATATTCCAGTAAATGCCTTCAAATATTCGCCTTCCAAATCACGTAATCTAATCGCGAATTTTTCACCCCGTTTTATAACAAACCAACGGAGAGTTTGATGGGTAACGATGATAGGCTTTTCAGCATAAGGATAAACCTGCAGGGTATCCTTTTTATTAATATAATAAACGTATTCCCCTTTTTTAACCACTTTGCCTAAAAAAGCGTCCGCATGTTCAGCTGGAAAAACAAAGTCATTTTTCGCATCCCCTCCTATGGTGTTCGCTCCTTCCTTTAACCAAAATAAACCAGCTAAATTCAACCAGCCATTTTCAGATTTCAAACTCTTAATACGAGCTTGATGAAAGGCCTCGATTTCTTGTTGGTACGTATCCCCTACCCGAAATCCGAGTAACATACATCCCATTAACAACAGTATCAAAATTCGCATAAAAAATCGTTGAAAAGTGAACGCTGCCGGGGTCTGCGACCCCGGCAGCGTTTATCAAAATTCGAAATTTTACAGGATAAATCACATTCCGCTCGTCATTTTATCAAAAAGATGATAAATTGGCATCATAAACTTGTTAACCCTATGAAAAAAATCGCCCTAGGCATAATCGGCCTACTCATTATCATCCAATTCATTCATCCGGAAAGGAATACGAGCAACGACAATACGTATGCTATTTCTACCAAATACCTTGTTCCAGAGAATGTGAACACTATTTTAACGAATGCGTGCAACGACTGCCACACAAATCAGTCGACATATCCATGGTATTCGAACATTCAGCCGGTTGGCTTTTGGTTAAACCACCACATCGAAGATGGTAAGAAACACCTAAACTTCTCGACCTTTACCAAAATGCCCATCGCTGTGCAAAACCATAAGTTAGAAGAGGTTATCGAAACCGTCGAGGAAGGCGAAATGCCCATGCCATCTTACACTTATTTTGGCTTGCACCCGAAAGCAAACTTAAGCGCCGAAGAAAAAGGACAATTAATAGCTTGGGCAAAAGCGCAGATGGATACGTTAAAAGCAACGTATCCAGCCGACAGCCTAAAAATGAAACCACGTCCGAAACGTGACTAAATGAAATAAAATAAGGCGATAGCCCCAATTCCTAAAACGAGCCAAAGCAACCCATTGGCTCGTTTTTTCTTGATAAATAACAAGAGAATCAAACCAGTGATCGAGATCACAGTCATGAAAATCGCAGAAAAATCGATTACCCATTTCCAGCCCTGACCCGTATCTCTTCCCTTATGTAGGTCATTCGCCCAGGCAATTACTCCCAGTGATCTCTCCGATAAATGAAAAGTCCCTTTCGACCGATCGACAAAAATATCTGCCGTATAACCCGGACCTTGGAATGAAATCGAACATTCCGTTTCATCGATGCGAAAATCATTTAACTGGCCCTTCACGTGGTAAGAAGCACGTAAAAATTCCACAATTTCAAGCTTTTTGACCTGAGCCGTATCAGCCGAATTTACCCAAACAGGGTTCATTTTACCATCCAACTCATTCAATACTTCTTTCTCCGGAAACCATTCCAAATGATTTAATGTCAATCCCGTCACCGAAAAAAACAATACAATCACAAAACTGAACATGGACAAATAGATGTGTAACCATCTCGACCATTCGGCAAATGCTCTTTTCATACTTATTTTGTTCGGTAAACTAAACTAGCTGCCGACAACTCCTCATTGCCAGCGATGGCTTGCGTTTTGGCTTTACCATCAAATTTCATGGATTGTTTCATCAATTGATACGAACCATGCTCACGCGCAGCTTCGATAAAAATCGTATAATTTCCCTGCTCGACAAATTGACCTTGATCATTTTTACCATCCCAAACTAAGGAATAATCTCCTGCAGAACGCGTTGCCGATGTGATAGACATTAAGTCGATTGGCGACTCTCGTTGCGCATCAGAGAATGAACGTAAATCAGGTAGCCAACGAGGCTTCCGATACCAAAGTGCCAAACGACGCACCGGCTTATGATTCGCATCCTCAACCCAAACCGCCACATATGGTCGACGAGCTCCTCCACCTAAATCTGCCACTTGAATATTAATTAATAATTCCTGATTGGCCGACCATAATTTTTCCTTCATGTTCACCATCGAAATAGAAGTCTCAGGATTAGTACCAACCCAAGAATCACTCGTTATTTGCTCGCCATTTTTAGTGACAATTAAATAATCAAGATCTTCATAATTTGCGGCTAAGTCCTTCGATTCTGACACCGAAAGCACATTAAATGCCGTTGCCAACGCGCCAGCCGTCACCGCAGAAGGATGAATGACCGTTGCCGAAACAATATCTTGAGCTGGCATACCAGACCGAGGATCCATAATATGTGAAATCCATTGGCCATCGACTTGCTCTCCCCGACGGTAATTTCCACTCGTTGCAATTGATTTATTCTCTATGGAGACAACCCCAAGCGAAGCTCCATTTTCCGCATCCAAACGTGGATCACTCACACGAACCGGTTCCGTCCAATCTCCTTTTACCAAAATATCGCCTCCCACGTTCAATACGAGGCCATTTATTCCAGCGGATGCCATGGCCACAGCCGCAGCTTTTTCCATCACATAGCCCTTCGTAAATGTGTGTAAACGTAATTCTGCATCCGTTAAACGCGTCGCCGTTCCCTCACCTAAAGACCAATGTGCCTCATTCACATCCACTTTCCCTTCTTTCCAATGACGTGCAATTTCCTCCGAAGCTGCATTAATGGCACCATCCGTTTTCAAATTCCAATCATCAAACATATTCAACACCTCTGAAATCTCAGCAGATACAGCTACTGCTTCCCCTTTCGGTTTAGCCATCCAGCTCGTGAACTCGTTATGCGATCCCGCACTTCCTAAAATTTGCTGGAGCCTATTGATTTCTGCCAGCACCTTAACTTCTGCTTTTTCGGCCAACTCATACGTCTGCGCAGCAATTTTCATATCGAGCGAAGTCCCAAGAATATTTTCTAATTGAGTTGACAATACACCTGAAGCGGTAGCATTTGCGTTTGGAGCAGCAGCCAGAATGGCCGCCAATGAACTAGTTAATGGATTCATACAAGGCATTTAATTAGTGAAAGCCCAAAACTAAAGTTTCAGGCATGAAGTCAGTCCATTTTTAGACCAAATTCGAATTTTCGTATACGAGTGTAGTGCGAAAAAGTGACGCTGCCGGGGTCTTCAACCCCGGCAGCGTCTACCGCAAGCTTCAAATTTTCCTAATAAGTATCCTGATAATTTACAAGGTCTTCATATCAATCACGAAACGATACTTCACATCCGACTTGATTACCCGCTCATACGCCTCATTCACATCTGACATAGAAATCATCTCCACGTCCGACAAAATACCGTGCTCCGCGCAGTAATCCAGCATTTCTTGCGTCTCAGCGATCCCTCCAATCATGGAACCAATAATACTCCGACGCTTTGAAATCAATTTCGCAGCTCCAAAAGCATTATCCTCTGGAGGAATTCCCACTAATAACATCTTCCCCTCCACCGTTAATAAATCAAGAAACTTATTTAAATCGTGCTTCGCAGCCACCGTATTTAAAATAAAATCAAATGACCCCGCCAGCGCCTTCATTTGAGCAGGATCGGTGGATAAAGCAAAATGATCCGCTCCCAATGCCCGCGCATCCGCCTCCTTCGATGGCGAAGTCGACAACATCGTAACCTCCGCGCCAAAAGACGCCGCAAACTTCACCGCCATGTGACCCAAGCCTCCCAAACCTAAAACAGCTACCTTATGTCCTTTACCCACACCCGCAAAACGTAATGGCGAATAGGTCGTAATCCCCGCACACAACAAAGGTGCCACACGCGCTAAATCCGCTTCCTCAAAATTGACATGTAAGGCATATTTCTCATCAATGACATAATTCGACGAATATCCGCCAAAAGTCTGCGTCTTCCCATCCCGATAAAAATCATTATACGTCGCGGTCATGTCATCATCACAATACTGCTCCAATCCCGCACGACACGATGGACATTCACGACATGAATCTACGAATACACCGACGCCCGCTGTTTGGCCTACTTTAAACTTCGTCACATGTGAACCAACCTCCACCACTTTACCTACAATCTCATGTCCCGGAACAATCGGATAAATCGACGGCCCCCATTCACTCCGCACCATGTGAATATCCGAATGGCATACCCCACAATACAATATATCAATCTTTACATCATGCGGTCCAACTTCACGACGTTCAAATGTAATCGGCGCCACCGGTGCCTCCGCGCTCGTAGCGCCATATCCTTTAACTTGCATCTTGTAATGTTTGGTTTAGTGTATCTATAAAAACTTGAATAGGTTCCGCGCCAGATATGCCAAATTTCCGATCAAACACGAAAAATGGCACCCCGCGAACCCCTAAATTGACTCCTTCTTGAATATCTTGACTGACCCGATAAGCCAGCTCCTCGCTAGCAATTGCCGCACGCACGTCCACAGCCGCTAAGCCAACAGACTCTCCCAATAAAACCAACTCCTCTACCGACGCCAAATCACGACCCTCCGTGAAATAGGCCCTAAAAAACACTTCTTCGATTTCCACCCGATGTGCATACAATGAATTCGCGACAACAGCCTTGTCAAACTGATAATCCAAACCCACAGCGGCCGCCATCTCCACCACGCGATCATGCATCTGTACCGACTGCTCCATTGACCACCCTTTACGCTCCGCTAAATATGCATATACACCCACTGGCGAATCAAATTGCATGGGAATTTCTGGATCCAACTGGTAGCTTTTCCACGTAATTTCTACCGCATCGCGGCCCTCAAAAGCCAAAAGCGCCTGCTCTAAATGCCGCTTGCCGATGTAGCAAAACGGACACATAATATCACTCCAAATCTCAATTTTCATAAGCCACAAGTTACAAAAAAACCCTAGGCGAAACAAACGGGTAATCTTCTTGCATATACACATCTTTATACGCCTCATCTGGAGTAGGGAATGGAGACGCCTCCGCGAAATCCACTGATTCCTGAACCTGGATTTTAATCTTCGCATCGATCGCGTCTAAATCTGCTTGCGTTGCTAGACCATT
>JBEDFG010000109.1:0-4708 GCA_041175285.1 Bacteroidota bacterium
ACGGCTGAAAGTATTGCATTGGCAATCCAACATTACACGGGCCTCCATCAAGCGCATGTATATGTAAGCGGCGGTGGTGCACGCAATCCACTCATCATGGAACATTTGAAAAACCTAATGCCTGGCTTTTCAATTCATGATTCCGCCGAGTTGGGGATTGATTCCTCAGCCAAAGAGGCGGTTCTATTTGCCCTTTTGGCGAATGAAACCCTGACGGACCCGAATCCATCGAAAGACCGTAGATTAGGCGATTCGCCATGGATGACGATGGGGAAAATTAGTTTACCAAACTGAGAAGTCAGAGGTGAGAGGTAAGAAGTAAGAGGTAAGAGATAATTACTACGGACTAAATGACTTCGGACTAACGACTGACCACTGGTTACTGAATACTGAATACTGATTTATGAAATACAAATTACAAGATTACATCCTTTTTGAAAACGACGACTTCATTGTCATCAATAAACCGTCCGGCATATCGACGTTAGACGAGCGAAAGGATGATTACGCCCCCAGCATATTACGGATGGCGAAAGTTTATACCGAAGATGCGCAGGTGGGACACCGACTGGACAAAGAGACTACGGGGGCATTGGTGATTGCCAAAAACCCGGAAGCATATCGCCACATTTCCATGCAATTTGAGCATCGAGAAACAGCCAAAAGATACCATGCAGTCGTAGAAGGCATGCATGACTGGGATGGAATGCTTGTAAACCTACCCATCCTTCCACTCAAAGACGGCAAAGTGATCATCGCACGATCGAATGGAAAACATGCCGAAACTTGGTTTCGCACGCTGAAAGTTTACAAGGGCTACACACTGGTAGAATGTATGCCCATTACAGGTCGTATGCACCAAATCCGCATCCACCTCACGTGTCTTCACGCACCCATCGTTGCCGACGAAATGTATGGTGGGAAGGATGTTTATCTATCGGATTTAAAACGAAACTTTCATTTAAAAAAAGAAACGGAAGAACGACCATTGATGCGTCGCGTCGCCCTACATGCACATAGTCTTAGTTTCAAACTAATGGATGGAAATCCGATAACAGTAGAGGCGCCTTACCCGAAAGATTTTAATGTGTTGACCAAACAGTTGGAGAAATTCTCTTAGCGTGAAATCAAAAAGCCAGTTATCGTTAAATTTGTTGCACATTTATAAAATGAAATTTTTAAACCATTGGATATTGTTGTTGACGATTGCCTTCCTAGGATGTTTGGGAAGCCAAGAAACACAACTATCCAACACTTTAAAGATTCAAAAAACAGCATTTTCTACACAAAATCCTCCTTCCCATAACACCTTTGATTTCGTAGAGTTAGAAGAAACGGAAGACGATTTTCAAGAACAAATTTCCCCCAATCTACCTAGCACTGAACCGAAAATCATATTTGGGTTTGCCTATCTATTATTAATCTTTTCGGCAATTCGCTTCGGTCAATATTTTGACCGCAATACACCCTTTTATTTAGCATTCGAAAATCTTCGAATTTAGACCAAGTCCCGGTCTATTTATTATCTTTTTTATCACTGGGCTTATGGCCCAAAATTGCCAATACAATGAAAAAAATCTTGCTATTGATGGCCTTACAGGTCATGAACATATACTATTTGCAGGCCCAAACAACTGACAATGAATTCTTGAAATTCAAGTTGAACGAAAGCGGTTCTCACTTTTTCCAAGCTACTTTTTTAAACCAAGTTTGGGTAAGAGCTAATCAAAACAACCCCGGCACAACGGTTGAAGGCGAAGCGCAATCCCAATCCTTTGACATCGGTTTACGCAGGACGCGTATGCAATTATATGGCCAAATTACCGACCGCGCTTTTATTTACTTTCAGTTCGGACAAAACAACTTTAATGCCCATTATAATTCATCTGGAAACCGTAAAATTGCCCCATTTTTTCACGATGCCTTGGGCGAATATCGAATCTCTGAAAAGAACCAATTGAAAGTTGGCGCTGGCCTAACCATCCTCTCAGGTTTATCGAGGTTTTCGCAACCAAGCATTGGCACAATCAGCACCTTAGACGTACCTGTATTTGCCCAAACAACCGTTGATCAAATAGATCAATTTTCGCGCAAATTAAGTGTGTATGCCCGTGGTCAAATGGGTCATTGGGACTATCGAGTGGCCATAAGTGACCCATTCCCGATAACATCAAATGGCCAGACGACTCCGGGCTTGAGTACGGTGGCCAACTTTACACCTAAGGGGCATCATTTGCAACAAAATGCCTATTTGATGTATCAATTTTTTGACCAAGAATCACATGTAACTCCCTACATGACGGGGTCATATTTGGGCACTAAAAAAATTGCCAACATAGCTGCGGGGCTTATTCATCAAGCGAATGCAACTTGGGTTAAATCGGCCGCGGGCGATACCGTTTATCAAAAAATGATGCATTGGGCGATTGAGGGGTTTTTAGATATGCCCTTAAATAAAGCAAAAAAGAAAGCAATTAACGCCTATTTGGGTTATTTCAACACCTATTACGGGTCAAATTATTTGCGTTATAATGGCATTATGAATCCGGCCAATGGAACAAATTTGCCAGCAACGCAATCGATTAATGGACAAGGGCCTATCTATGGAAATGCCTATCCGATGTTTGGTACAGGACATGTCGTTTATACACAAATAGGTTACCTAAATAATCACTGGATGCCCTTTGCAAGTGCTACATGGGCTTCTTATGACCGATTAAATGGATTGCCAACATCGACCTATGCCGCTGGATTGAATTACTATTTACAGGGAAATAAAGCAAAGTTGAGTTTAGAATTGCAGAACCGACCGACCTACCAGGTAAAAGGGAATGATTTAAATGCTGGCCAACGTCAAAATTCGTGCACGCTGCAATTCCAATTATTTATTTAAAGACAAAACCACATGAACTATATAAAGGCGATTTTAATTTGCCTGATGACGTATTGGGCAACACCGGCTTTGAGCCAACAAAATTTTTTCAATGTACCGAGTTCGGATATTACACCGGGGAAAGCACTTTTTGTGCAGCAACAATTTAATTTGGCGGCATCTTCGATTCAATCTAGCACAACCATGTGCGTTGGATTAGGGCATGATTATGAAGTGGGGCTCAATGTTATTGGGGTAACTTATGATTTCAAAAATCAATTGACCACTAATATAAACACAGCACCTTTTTCACCGATGTATGCATTTAATGCACAAAAAAAAGTGGAATTGAGCGAACACTGGAAAATGGGCATTGGGGGTCAATTTGGCACCAATCAGGCATTTAACGGGGGTAGCTATGTATTTACCAATGCGATATACAAAGATGAGAAAACGGGGACGAAATTAGTAGCAGGTCTATACAGATCCTCAGACGGCTATTTTGGGCCTGAAACACGAAATTTTAGTGAAAATACTGATTTCAAAAAACTCGGAATACAAATGGGGATTGAGAAAAATCTTTGGAACGAGCGTTTATTATTTCAGGCGGATTTCATAAGTGGCCGACATGCCCTTGGAGAGTTAGTCGTGGGCGGCGCCTATTACGTAAGTAAACACATGGTCCTTTCCGCCGGATATCAGATCCCAACCTTTCAAAGTAAATCAATTGATGCGGTTGTTGTCGAATTCACCTGGGTCCCATAACGCAATCTTTATGTAGCTATTTGTTATCATTCTTATTAAAGATTCCGTAAATTTGCAGCCCTGGCTCCGTAGTTCAATGGATAGAATGTAGGTTTCCGGTACCTAAGATGAAGGTTCGATTCCTTCCGGGGCTACAAAATGACCTCTGGTCAACAAAAAAGGACATTTCATAACGAGATGTCCTTTTGTATTTTAGGTAAAAAGGGAACTTGTGTAGCAGATTTGTGTAGCAAGTGTGAATTATAATTCAAAGATGTCCTCGAAAACCTTGATTGCCTTATCCGCAAATTTCTGTGGAAACTGCTTCAAATACCCCTGTGTTTGTTGAACCGTTGCATGACCAAGGGCAAAAGAAATCTCCTCAATTGAAGCACCACTTTCTAACATGTGGTAAGCAAATGAATGGCGACTAACATGACTTGATAATTCCTTAATACCCAAATCTCTTCCGATTCTTCGTAATTTTGAGTTATATCGGGAACGACCTCTTGTCAGTAGTTTTATTTGGTCTCTATTCAACCTTTTCTTGTCGAAAATCTTCAAATCCTTAAAATCCTCATAAGGGAGATAGTCAAAAACATGTCCCGGTTCTTTCTCTCCCATGATTTCACACATTGAGTAGGCAACCATTGACTCCATTCTACGGATTAAACCATCTATAATCATTACCTCCTCACTGTAATCATCAAACTTGTTTCTTTTAAGATGGTTGTTGAGATTGACAACGTCCAAAACCGTCAAGGAACCGAAATCCTTCTCGGTATGGATATTGAGTAATGTTTCTAATTCTCTCACGCTAAGATTTAACTGACCAATTGGATTTAATTCCAAGGCTCGTTGAAATTCCATTGGGTAAAAGTAAGAGAGTAGCTTCGCAGATTTGTATGAGAATGGAACGGATAACAAATCATCGTTCTTTTGAATAATCAACTCAAGTCTTCCATCTACGAAGTGTTTAAAGTTCATTAGCAGAATATCTGATACACGAAGACCTGAGGTAAAAAATTGAAACAGGAACTGGTACTTCCCTTCCATTGTCTTGATTCTCTTTTTACCATCCATTTCTTGGTA
>JBEDFG010000110.1:0-10481 GCA_041175285.1 Bacteroidota bacterium
CAATCAAGATAACAACTCCCGTTAACAAGATTAAACTAACCAACCAAATTTCGATAAAATTGAATGTCATAATATGTTGTGTTTAATTTTACTTTTCAAATGGTAATTGTTTCATCTCGTCGATGTGCTTACGATCCATCAGGAACATATATAAGCCCACAGCTGTGAAAAAGACCATAAAAGTCAATAAAGAGAATATCATGTAAGAGTCTGCTCCTGGAATATTCGAAATGAATTGCTTAAACATAGCTTTATTTTTTAGAGATGTCTGTTCCCAGTCTTTGGAGATAAGCTATCAATGCGATAATCTCTTTATCAGCTGAAACTTTGATTTTTTCTTCTGCCAAACGTCCTTGAATTGCTTTTGATTGTGCATTCAAATCTGCTACGGCATTCGCTATTTCAGAATCCGTATAGGGTACGCCCAATTTCTTCATGGCAGTCAATTTATCTTGCGTTTGGGCAGTACTTAATGTTTGCTCATATAACCAATCATATGCTGGCATGATTGAACCCGGAGACATGGATTGCGGTTCACGCATGTGGTGATAATGCCATGAATCTGGATATTTGCCACCTTCACGATGCAAATCTGGCCCCGTACGTTTCGATCCCCACAAGAATGGATGGTCATAGACGAATTCACCTGATTTAGAGAATTCACCGTATCGCTCCGTCTCACTTCTAAATGGTCGAACTAATTGCGAGTGACATCCTACACAACCCTCGCGGATATAGATATCACGTCCCTCTAGTTCCAGCGATGTATAAGGTTTTACTGCCTCAATTGTAGGAACATTCGATTTGACCATGAACGTTGGGATTAATTCTACTAAGGAACCCACCAAAATCATAATTAAGGACGCGACCAATAATTGAATGGGTTTACGCTCGATCCAACGGTGCCAATGTTCCCCTTTTTCCGCTTCTTCCGTTACCGCTAATGGTGCCGCTTCAGCTGCCTCATTAGCTAATAAGGTTCCTTGCGCCATCGTTTTGAACAAATTGAAAGCCATGAGAATAGCGCCAACTAGATAAAGAGTACCTCCTAGTGCCCGCATCATGTGCATTGGCAATAATTGCAAGGTTGTATCAAGGAAGTTGCCATATTGCAAAGTACCTTCTGCCGTGAATTGCTTCCACATCATTCCTTGTGTAAAACCAGAGATGTACATGGGAATGGCGTAAAATGCGATACCAATCGTACCAATCCAGAAGTGTGTTTTTACTAATTTTTCAGAGTATAATGTTGTTTGGAAAATTCGAGGAACCAACCAATATAACATGGCAAACGTCAAGAAACCATTCCATCCTAATGCCCCTACGTGAACGTGAGCTACAATCCAGTCGGTAAAGTGGGCAATGGCATTGATGTTTTTTAAACTCAACATGGGTCCTTCAAATGTGGCCATTCCATACGATGTAATACCTACCACCATGAATTTCAAAATAGTATTTTCACGAACTTGATCCCAAGCACCACGCAAGGTTAATAAGCCATTAATCATCCCACCCCAAGATGGAGCGATTAACATAATGGAGAATACAACACCTAGCGATTGTGCCCAATCCGGTAAACTAGAATATAATAAATGGTGAGGACCTGCCCAGATGTAAATAAATATCAAGGCCCAAAAGTGTAAAATAGAAAGTCGGTACGAGTACACCGGACGATTCGCCATTTTGGGTAAGAAGTAATACATCAAACCCAAGAAAGGAGTCGTTAAGAAAAATGCCACCGCATTATGTCCATACCACCATTGGACCAAAGCGTCTTGTACACCCGCATAAACATAATAGGATTTGAATAAAGAAATGGGCAATTGCATTGAATTGGTCAAATGCAATACGGCTACCGTAATAAATGTTGCGATGTAAAACCAAATAGCTACATATAAATGTCGTTCACGTCTTTTAAAAATAGTACCAAACATATTGATACCAAACGCGACCCAAACTAACGTAATGGCAATGTCGATCGGCCATTCTAATTCAGCATATTCATGCGATGTGGTAATTCCTAAGGGTAATGTAATTGCTGCAGCCACAATAATCGATTGCCAGCCCCAGAAATGGAAGTTGGACAAGACATCACTAAACATACGGGCTTTCAACAAACGCTGCAAAGAATAGTATACGCCTGCAAAAATGGCATTCCCTACAAATGCGAAAATCACCGCGTTCGTGTGAAGCGGACGAATACGTCCAAATGTACCATATTGAGTGATGTTCGCCATCGGCTCGAAAAGTTGGGTAGCGATTATAACGCCAACCAGCATGCCTACTACACCCCAGATAATCGTCGCAATAGCGAAATTTCGAACAATCTTATTGTCATAAGAGAATTGCTCTAACGTGGTAGATTTTGTGCTCATAAAGATTTATTTATTTTAGGGTACTCTTTTTCTTCCGTTAAAATGCGCATACCTGGAGTAATCAAATCATCTTGTTGGCCATGTTTAATCGACCAAATAAACGCCAATAAAAAGCCCACAGCCATTAGTAAACTCAGTGCGATCATTACGTACATTATTTCCATGATTGTTTGTTTTTAATGGTATCAAAATTCATTTTTTTAATTTTTTGAAAACATGACATCTGTCAAGTTTGGCGAATCATTTTATGATTTTAGTTGGTGACCTTTCCAGTTCATCCCCAGGTTCGCGATTAATAACATACTAATGGAATTAACGGGCATTAATATGGCTGCGATCAAAGGCGATAAATTTCCCTGAATCGCAAAACTCAAACCAATTCCATTATAGACCAAAGACAATAAAAAGCTAAATTTGATCAATTGGAGACCATATCTAGCAAATGCAAGAAACTTGGGTAATTGGGCCATTTGATTCCCTTTTAAAATGGCGTCACTTGCAGGTGTGAAATGTAAATGATCATCTGAAATAGCGATACCAACTTGTGCTTGTCGCAATGCCCCTGCATCATTTAAACCATCACCAATCATCGCCACGCGATGCCCTGCATCTTGAAGCGATTGAATAAATTTCATTTTATCCATTGGACTACATTCAAATTGGTAATTATTGTGATCCGGAAACCAGTCCAATAGACTACCTGCGTGTTCCTGCTTATCCCCCGAAAGTAAATACACCTTGTAATTGGCTTGTAATTGATGAATCATTACCTCAATTCCGGCACGATACGCCCATGGAAATTCGATATAGCCAACAGGGGCTCCCGCAATTTGAATATATAATTGGGATTCCGAACGGATGTAGTCATTGTCTTTGGGAGTTGAATGCCCCGTAAATTTGGCATTACCTATTCGGTATTCGATGCCTGAAATCGTAGCTTCTAAGCCTTTTCCAGTCTTTTCTGCAAACTTTTCAAGCGGTAATAAAGGCTGATTATCATGTACATAATTCACCAATTGGCGTGACATGTGATGGGTGGATTGTAAGGCTAACGAATACAGTGAGCGCCATTCTGAATAACTTAATTCCCTAGTTAATTTTGAAATGGGCTTTTGGGTACTCGGTAACGTTAATGTGCCCGTTTTGTCAAATACAATGGTATCTACCTGAGCCATACGCTCGAATGCTTGGATGTCTTTGACAAAGAAATTTAGTTTCGCCAGCCAACGAATTCCATGTCCCAATGCGAATGGATATGAAATAGCCAATGCGCAAGGACATGCAATCACTAAAATACTTACGACGGCATTGGACCAGCGGCTTGGGTCGTAATTGAGCCAATAAATGCCAACGATCATGGCTAAACTAATGAGACCAACGGTGAAATACCAGCCAACTTGATTGGCAAAGTTTTCCCAATTCTCCGTTTTGTGCAAGGGGTCTTTAAATGCTTGTTGTTCCCATAATTGTGTCAAATGACTTTGTTTGAGCTCTTTTTTTATTTCAATTTCAATGCGCTCACCGGTATGTCGGCCACCTGCATACATTGAATTACCGGCTTGTATGGCGACTAATTCACTCTCCCCAGTCACAAAACTGTAGTCCAGTTGGCTCGTTCCTGAAACCAGCACCGCATCTGCCGGAATGATTTCTTGATTTCGAATGATAAGATGATCGCCTACTTTTATTTCATCCAAGGGGTAATTTGCTTCGACGCCCTTTTCCAATTTACTTATGACCAAAGGGAAATAAGCTTTGTAATTGCGCTCGAATGATAGAAAATCAAAGGATTTTTGTTGGAACCACTTCCCTATCAATAAAAAGAAAATTAAACCCGAGACTGAGTCTATGTAACCGGCTCCTGTATGTGAAAATACTTCGTAAACACTTCGACTATAACCGACCAGAATGCCTAGTAAAATGGGTAATTCGATGGTCATTTTGCCCAGTTTGATGTGGCCCCATATGTTTTTAAAATAATCGGATCCAGAATAAAAGACAGCCAAACTCCCTAAACCAATATTTAAATAACCAAAAAGGTTTTTGAGTGACCCATCTTCGATGCCCAAATATTCAGGAAAGCTAAATAACATGGCATTTCCAGCACAAAACCCAGCAATTCCTAATTTGATAAACAACTGAGTTTGATGGGTCAATTGTTTCTGTTTTGTTTCCTGCGCTTCTTCCGAAGAAATTAGAGGTTCGTAGCCTAAACTAGCTAATAAGGTGGCTAATTGACCTAAGTTTAGTTGTTCTTCTTTAAACCAAACGGTTAAATCTTTTGAATTAATTTTTTGCAGGTTTTCAAGTAAATAAAGGCATGATCGACAATGAATGGCAGGTAAATGAAAATTTACCTTAGCTATTCCTTGGCTTGAAAAACTGATGAGCTGATCTTGAAAATGGGGATTATTTAAAAATTCAAAATTTTGAGCAGAGGGTGCTTTACCAGGATTTACATCGCAGACATAATATTCATCCAAAGAGTTGTCAGCTAGTAACTGATAAACCTGCTTGCAACCATGGCAGCAAAAGTCCTTATCGTCATAGTGTACAATGTCATCCAGGCAGGTTTCATGGCAATGAAAACAGGTTGTTTCTGTAAGGGTTTCAATTCCTGCTGTTTCGATAACGTACATGTCAACTAAATTTTAAACAAAAATCATTTCTTTTTCTGCTTCAAATTGTGACAAATCGCACGACGGAAACTGATGATTGTCATAAATCAGATTCTAGAATGCTTCTACTTTTGTTTTGCAATGGAAATAACCAAAGATCTTTTAATTGATACGGAAAGGAAAATACTCGCAAGTGGTATTTTGATCAATTATTTGCCGGCGGAGTTTTTGTTTCGACAAGGGCAAAAAACAGAATTTGTCTTTTATTTAAAACAGGGTTCATTGGAAATGCAATGGCCAGAAAAAGATAAAAAACTGCAGATTAGTCAGCGCAATGTATTCATCGGTTTAGATGAGGCCTTTAGCAATGGACGCTATGCTTGTACGGCAATGACGACGGAGTTATCTGAGTTTTTGGTTTTTGAACGGGCTTATTTCATGGAGCTAATTCACGAGTTTGAATATGCAATTCCTTATTTAGAATCGATGCAAGAGGCATTTATTAGGAATTTGAGCCCGCTAGAAATGAGTTATTTCGCCTAGGAAAATAATAATAGAGTGGTAAGTTAATGGGTGTAAGCTCCTGCTGGATTTTGTCTGGCAGGGCTTTTTATGTTAAAGGACTATCCTTTTCTTTTTTTAAGGTATTGTAAACGATTCGATCCAACCAGCCATTCATCCATTTATTTAGGAAGACTGTTAGTTTGCCTTGGAAAGTTAATACCAACGTCTTTTTTCTAGCTTCATAAGCTTTTCGTATTTCTTTAGCTACTTCTTCTGCCGACATCATTTTTCCTTCTTCCCGCATCGAATTTCCAGCTATTGAACCATCGCTAATTAATGAAGCATTACGAATGTTGGAGGCTGTAAATCCTGGGCATGCGGTTAAAACATGAACCCCTGTATCCAATAATTCAGTTCGTAAGGCTTCAAGAAAACCGTTCATTGCAAATTTGGAGGCAGAATATCCAGTTCTGACAGGAAGTCCGCGGTAACCTGCAATGGATGAAATACCAATGATTCCACCTTTCGTCTGTTTTAGATAAGGTAATGCAGCATGACAGGCGTATACGGTACCCCAAAAATTAATGTCCATCACTTGTTTTAGGACATTCAGGTTAACCTGCTCAAACATAGAGCGCATAGAAATACCTGCATTATTGATTAGTAAGTCGATTTGCCCATAAGTATGAATGGTTTGCTGGACCATTGAATTGGTTTGCTCCTCCGAACTACTATCACAACTAATTGCTGTGACTTCAATATTGGCTTGTCGAAGTTCTTCTGTTGCCGCCCGTAAATTTTCTTCATTACGTCCCGTGATGACAATTTTCGCACCTTGATTTCCGAATTCAAATGCTAATGCTTTACCAATTCCTGATGAAGCTCCTGTGATGATGACAACCTTATTTTTCATACCTATTTATTTCCATGCGAAGTTAAGGTTTTATCTGGAATTGGTTGGCTTGACCATTTAAAGCCTTATTTTTGCACATATTTACAAATACATGAGTAAGAAGAAGGAAAAGAAAGTGCCTGTGGTGTTGGAACAAATCGCCATTCTAGATTTCGCCGCTGAGGCAAAATGTATTGCCAAAGTTAATGATGAGGTTATTTTTGTTCAGGGGCCTGTAGCCCCTGGTGACATAGCGGACCTTCGCATCTTGAAATCAAAAAAGAGTTTCAAGCAAGCTCAAGCCATTAATATTCAGCCTTTATCGGAGCATCGAACTGAAGTTGCATGTTCGCATTTTGGTATCTGTGGTGGGTGTAAATGGCAACATGTTTCCTATGCTTCTCAAATTGCATTTAAGGAACGTCAAGTCCGTGATAATTTAACTCGTATTGCTAAAGTTAAATTGCCAGATTTTGAGCCTATTTTGGGTAGTTCGGAAGAATATTATTACCGAAATAAATTAGAATTCACTTTCTCCTCGGCGCGTTGGCTTACCGAAGATGAAATCGGAAAAGAGGATTTAGGTTCGATGAATGCCTTGGGTTTTCATGTTCCAGGTCGTTTTGATAAAATTTTACCTGTAGATCATTGTTATCTACAACCAGACCCATCGAATGCCGTTCGAAATGGCGTACGGGATTTTGCACAGGCCAATGGAATTTCATTCTATGAGTTGAAGATGCAAAAAGAAGGAGCTTTACGTAATCTGATTATTCGTAATACGCTGACAGATGAGCTCATGGTGACGGTGCAATTTGCCTATGCCTCTGAAGAAGAAATTCATTTAGTGATGAACTATTTGAAGTCGACTTTCCCCAACATCACGTCATTGAATTATGTCATCAATCAAAAAGGAAATGATACTTTCCATGATTTGGAGGTAGTTTGTTTTGATGGAAAACCATTTATGTTGGAAACGATGGAGGATTTGAAATTTCAAATTGGACCTAAATCTTTCTTCCAAACCAACGCGAAACAAGCGCTTAAATTATATCAATTGGTGCGTGAATACGCAGCTTTAACTGGCAACGAAATCGTATATGATTTATATACAGGAACCGGGACAATCGGTTTATTTCTTGCTAAACATGCGGCTAAGATTGTTGGCCTAGAATATGTCGACATGGCTGTCGAAGATGCTAAAATCAATGCTTCATTGAATGGAATTAGCAATGCTACTTTCTTTGCGGGTGATATGAAGAAGGTGTTGACACGTGATTTTATTGCGATTCATGGCAATCCGGATGTAATTATTACGGATCCTCCACGTGCGGGAATGGATTTAGATGTGGTTAATCAGATTTTGGAAGTGAAACCGCATACGATTGTTTACGTAAGTTGTAATCCAGCTACGCAGGCCCGTGATTTGGCTTTATTGGATGTTGCTTATGAGGTCGATGTTGTTCATCCAGTGGATATGTTCCCTCAGACGCATCATGTGGAGAATATTGTGAGGTTGAAGCTAAGAAGCTAGAGGTAAGAAGTAAGAAGTAAGAAGCAAGAAGTAAGAAGTAAGAAGTAAGAAGTAAGAAGTAAGAAGTAAGAAGTAAGAAGTAAGAAGTAAGAACTACTCTTATTTCTCACCTCTTACTTCTAAATTCTAAAATGGGCTATTCAACGGATCAAAATCCTCTGGAGGTAAATTCATTTTACTCCCTTTAAATACAGAATCTGAATTTGCCTGCTCAAATGTTGAGGTTAATGTTGAGGTTTGATCTCCAAGTGCGCTTAGATTGAAGCTTTCTCCGCCTTCACCTCCACCAAATGGTTGGAAATCCAAATCACAATATTTCGTGAATTTGCCGATAAATTTCAACCAAACACTGTCGAGCGAACCAGAACGGTTTTTAGCCATGATAATCTCTCCCATTCCAGCTAGAGAATTTCCTTGATCATCTGCTGTTATGCCGTAATATTCTGGACGGTAAATGAACATAACCTGATCGGCATCTTGCTCAATGGCTCCAGATTCACGAAGGTCAGATAATTGTGGTTTCTTATTACCTCCACGTGTTTCTGTGGAACGATTCAATTGTGACAGCGCGATTACTGGTACATCAAGCTCTTTAGCCAATTGCTTCAATGCGCGTGAAATCTGTGCAATCTCTTGTTCACGGTTTCCTGATGCCCCTTTTCCTGAGGAATCTCCGGTCATCAACTGCAAGTAATCGATGACGATTAATTGGATATCTTTTTGGGCTTTTAGACGTCTACACTTAGCGCGTAATTCCAAAATTGATAATGCTGGGGTGTCATCTACGAAAATGGGTGCCTCAAAAAGCCCTTTTATTTTCGTGTGTAATTGTTGCCATTCATGCGGTTCTAATTTACCACGACGAATTTTTTCAGCTTCGATTTCCGCTTCGGCAGATATAATACGATTAACCAATTGGACCGCACTCATCTCAAGAGAGAAAAGCGCTACCGCTTGACCATGGTCTACTGCTGCATTCCGACAAGCCGAAACGACAAATGCCGTTTTACCCATACCTGGACGTGCGGCAATGATAATTAATTCTTGTTTTTGCCAGCCAGAAGTTAAACGATCCAAATCTGTAAAGCCCGATGGAACTCCCGTTAAGCCACTTTTTTGTAATTGTTTTTTCTCAAGTTCTTCAACCGCCTTTTTTAGGATGTCGGACATACTCTCATAATTCTTACGAATATTCGATTCCGCAATCGTAAAAAGCTCCTGCTCCATTTTATCTAGAATATGGAACACATCCGTCGTATCCTCGTAGGAAAGTCGTTGGATTTCTGAAGAGATTTGAATTAACTGACGCTTTATGTATTGCTCAATGATAATACGCGCATGGAATTCAACATTGGATGTCGAACTTACGCGAGATGTCAATTGTGCCAAATAGCTCGTTCCACCTGCTTTTTCGAGATCTCCCGTACTTTTTAGGTAGTTGTTGACAGTTAATAAGTCAACCGGCTGCGATGCCTGAAATAAAGCTTGTACAGCTCCAAAAATCTTCTGATTAGATTCTTTGTAAAAACTATCTGGCTTTAATAATTCAATGACATTAGCCAAAGGTTCTTTTTCCAGCATCAATGCCCCCAATAATGCTTCCTCTAGATCAACTGCTTGAGGTGGTAATTTGCCTAATCCCAGATCACTTAAGCGCTGCGGAGCATTTGAACGAACATTGCCTGAGCTCTGACGTCCTTTGTTGAAAATTTGTGCGGGGGTATTCGAATCCATAGACTACAATTTTACAAATTTTAAACAAAAATATCATGTAAATCATCGGATAAAATTTCAAGATTTCCCTATTTTAGTACTTTCGTTCATGCCTTAATCATTTATACTTGTTAGAGAAAAATATATCCTTGTCGGAAATTTCCTTAATTGAATTTCTAGGAGTTTCAAATGCACATTTTCAGTTATTAGTGGAAGCTTTTCCGCAAACGAAAATCATCTCTCGTGGCGATCAATTAACCATTCGTGGATCTGAAGATCAGATGGCATTAGTAGAAGCAATCGTGAATCAATGTATTCAACACCTAAATAAACACAGCACATTTACGGCTATTCACATGAAGTCGTATATCGATTCTGTTTTAAATCCTACAGGTGAAGAAACGGTGACTCCATGGGTTGAAGACAAGGATGTGTTGCTGTTTGGTAACAAAGGAATTGTTATTAAAGCCAAAACTCCGAATCAACGAAAACTCGTAGACGCTGCCAATGAAAACGATATCGTTTTTGCGATCGGGCCGGCCGGAACAGGAAAAACGTATACTGCGGTAGCTTTGGCTGTAAAGGCTTTAAAGAATAAGGAAGTTAAAAAGATTATCATTACACGTCCTGCCGTTGAAGCCGGTGAAAATTTAGGTTTTTTACCTGGTGATTTGAAAGAAAAAATTGATCCGTATTTACGCCCTATTTATGATGCGTTGGATGATATGATTCCAGCAGAAAAATTAAAATTCTACCTGGAAAATCGTACCATTGAAATTGCACCTTTAGCTTACATGCGAGGTCGTACCTTAAATAAAGCCTTTATATTACTTGACGAAGCCCAA
>JBEDFG010000111.1:0-4653 GCA_041175285.1 Bacteroidota bacterium
CTGCTTACTAAGACAATATTTTAGGCCAAATTGTTTTAAAAATTTAAAAGAAAAATCCACCCACCTGAACGACCAATGCCGTACCATATGGGGAGTTCGAAGATGCTGTATAATTCAAGTCATACATGACATTTAAATTGATGCCAAACTTGGATCCAATCCCGATACCCACCAATACCGGGGTGGAATATTTCAGGCGATATCCAGCGCTAGAAACATCTTGGAAATTTTCGATTTGGGCAGTTAAATAACTTTGTCCAATCATGGCTGTTAAAGCTGGAACATATTGGCGAACAAAAATTCGCTCCCCAAGTAGATTTGACGCCTGAAATCCGCGATAAGAAAAGTATTGATACGTTAGGCCAACGCCTAAAACAGTGTTATTTGTCAACATATAACCTGCCATTGGCGACAATCCAATACTAGTCGGATTACCAAAACTTAATCCTGAAATACCTCCACCAAAATGTAATCTTTGTCGAAAAGTCAAGTCTTTTACATCTGGCTCAACATCTAGATCAGCCTTCGCACCTTCTTCTGCAATGACCACAGGATCTTGCGCATGACTGACGAAAGAGATCGAAAAAAAAGCGAAGGCAAAAAATAAGAATATTGATTTCATTTGATCAGTTTATAACGTTTCTAAGGGTTGATTTTACCTTACCTTTGGCAAACCTTGGAGGTTTGCCAAAGGTAGCGTTGGGTTTGTCAAAATTAAAGGATAATTTTGAGATATGAGTTCTCCCTTGCCCCAAGATTTCGAAAATCTGGACCCTCGGTCCCACATCATTATTAAGGGTGCCCGCGTACATAATCTAAAGGGAGTTGACGTTGCCATTCCACGAAATCAATTAGTCGTTATCACCGGACTTTCAGGCTCTGGAAAATCTTCGCTCGCATTTGATACACTCTTTGCAGAAGGCCAACGTATGTATGTCGAAAGTTTAAATTCGTATGCGCGTCAGTTTTTAGGCCGCATGGAAAAACCAGCTGTTGATTACATTCGTGGCGTATCCCCAGCGATCGCTATTGAACAAAAAGTAAACACAAAAAATCCACGATCAACCGTTGGCACCACCACCGAGATCTACGATTACCTCAAATTATTATTTGCCCGAATTGGCAAAACCTATTCGCCGATTTCAGGGCAAGAAGTAAAAAAAGATTCCGTTTCCGCCATCGTCGATTGGATTGGAACGCATCCCGATAAAAAAATATTAATCCTTGCGCCACTGGTAGAACACCCGGATCGGAGTATTTTGGATGAATGCCAATTGCTCATTCAAAAAGGATATACGCGCCTCAAATTCAAGGAAGAAATTCTAGACTTAGAGGAAATTGTTGAGGAGCCAGATACCTTAAAAAAACTACAAGCTAAACCAAGTGAAATTGCCATTTTAGTTGACCGACTCATCAGTAAACCGGATGATGAAGAAACTACTTTCCGACTTGGAGATTCGGTTCAAACAGCCTATTTCGAAGGCGAAGGTGTTTGTTGGATCGAAGTCGATGGCCAAAAACGCAAGCAATTTTCCAATAAATTCGAACTAGACGGCCAGGTTTTCGAAGAACCCAGTCTTAACTTATTCTCGTTTAACAACCCCTACGGCGCTTGTAAAAATTGTGAAGGTTATGGTAAAGTACTTGGACTCGATCCTGACTTGGTTATTCCTGACCAGAATCTTTCGGTTTACGAAGGAGCGATCGCCCCATGGCGCAGCGAGCGAATGAGCGAATGGTTGCATCCTTTGTTACGTAATGGAATCCATTTTGATTTTCCCATTCACCGACCGTACAAAGACTTAAGTACGAAGGAGCAGCAATTGCTTTGGAAAGGAAACAAATACTTTGCGGGATTAACTCAGTTTTTCGATCACCTCGAAAAAGAAACGTATAAAATCCAGTATCGTGTCCTTTTATCACGCTATCGGGGCAAAACTACCTGTCCAGAATGCCAAGGTTCGCGTTTGCGTGGCGATGCTGCGAACGTAAAAATCAACGATACTTCGATCATCGATTTGGTACTTTGGCCGCTTTCGAAAACGAAAAAATTCTTCGATTCATTGAAATTATCTGAAACCGATCAGAAAGTTGCCAAACGAATTTTGATCGAAATCACGAACCGATTAGACTACATGGACCGCGTGGGATTAGGGTATTTGACCTTAAACCGACTCACCTCTACCCTTTCGGGCGGTGAATTCCAGCGAATCAAATTGGCTACATCCCTTGGTAGCGCGCTCGTAGGCTCCATGTACATCTTAGATGAACCTAGTATCGGTTTGCACCCTCGGGATACGGAACGCCTAATTTCTGTTTTAGAATTACTAAAATCGATGGGCAATACGGTCATCGTGGTTGAACACGAGGAAGACATCATGCGTGCAGCGGATCAAATCATTGATATTGGACCGGAGGCAGGCCGACATGGTGGTAATTTGATTTTCCAAGGCAATTTGGCAGAAGCGCTAAAAGACGATAAAACCGACAGCCACACGCTCCGATTCTTACGCGGTACGGATAAAATAAATATCCCAACATTCCGCAGAAAGCCGTTGGCACATCTTGAGATTAAAGGGGCCAATGAGAATAATTTAAAGAATATAGACGTTAAAATTCCTTTGGGAATATTGACCGTAGTGACAGGAGTCAGTGGCTCGGGGAAGTCGACTTTGATACGTAAAATTCTCTATCCGGCGGTACTTCGTCACCTCCAATTAGGGACAGAAGAAACTGGGAGATTCCGTGAGTTAGGAGGAAGTTTGAATAAGATAGCCGGGATTGAGATGGTGGACCAGCAGCCTATCGGGAAGTCATCGAGGTCAAATCCGATTACCTACATCAAAGCATACGATGCCATTCGCTTGTTGTTTTCCGAGCTTCCTTTGGCAAAAACACGTGGATATAAACCTGCCCATTTCTCGTTCAACGTAGAAGGCGGTCGCTGCGAAACATGCCAAGGCGAAGGTGAAATCACGATTGAAATGCAGTTTATGGCCGATATTAAGTTGACCTGCGAATCATGCAACGGCCAACGATTCAAGCAAGAAGTCCTTGACATTAAATTTCAAGACAAGCATATCGCGGATATTCTAGATTTAACTGTTGAGGAAAGTATTCCTTTTTTCCAGGAAAAAGCACCAAAAATTGCGGAGAAAATCGATCCACTTTTCCAAGTAGGTTTAGGTTACATTAAATTAGGCCAAAGCTCTAACTCGCTTTCGGGTGGAGAAGCACAGCGAGTTAAATTGGCAAGTTTTTTAGGTAAGGGAAATGCTAATAAAGGCAAGACCTTGTTTATTTTTGATGAGCCTACGACCGGATTGCACTTTCATGACATCAAAAAATTATTGAAAGCGTTGAATGATTTGGTGGAGCAAGGCGATACGGTGATCATAATTGAACATAATATGGAAGTGATAAAATGTGCGGATCACATCATAGATTTAGGACCAGAAGGTGGTGAATTGGGTGGCCACATTTCCTATGAAGGCACTCCTGAGGAGATGATTAAAGTGAAAAATAATCCGACGGCCCATTATTTAAAAGAAAAATTACCGAGCAAATAAAACATATGTTTTCAACTGAACTCCTTTCCAGCATTCCAGGCAAAATAAACGGCACCGCGCAGGGTTTTTCGTTGATTTTACCCGAATTGGTGGTGGGCGTTTGGATTCTAATCAGCATTTTCGCTGATTTATTCCTATCTGGTAAACCATCGAAATTCGCAGACTCATGGCGTTATTTCATTGCGCAGTTGGGCTTATTGCTAGCATTCGGATTGGCGTTCCAGCGATTGAATCAAGGATTGGCAGGATTCGTTAGTTTTCAATTATTACAAGTTAACATCGGGTCAAACACGACAAATTCACTTATTCTTGCCTTAGGGATCGTATTACTTGGCATGAATCAATTGCATCGTAAACCTTTTTCTTTGGAAGAAAACATTGGTTTTTCTTCCATCTTGTTGGGTAGTTTATTGACCACCATGAGTGCGCATTTCTTGTCGGTATTCCTCAGTTTAGAACTGATTTCCATGGGAACCTATATCTTAGTTGCGATGCGGAAGGATTCGATTGGTGCTCGGGCAGCATTACCCTATGTTTTATTTGGATTGGGCACTTCGGCTATATTGCTTTATGGGATTTCACTCATTTATGGATTAAGTGGGAATATGTATTTATTCTCGGCGGATTTAAGTCGGGGCTTATCTACTGCAGACCCTGTTTTCGCATACCTCGCATTGGGCTTATTGGCCGTGGGTATTTTATTCAAGATGGCATGGGTTCCATTTCATCCTTGGAGTCCGGATCTGTTAGAAAGTTTACCAGCCTCTTGGATGAGTTGGATTTCAGTGGCGCCAAAAATCGCGGTCAGTGTATTGGGCATCAAACTCATTCATTACATTCCATTATCCATGGTATCCACGATTAGTTTCTTAGCCATTGCAACATTGATTGTTGGCAATTTAGCCGCGATGGGCCAAAAAAACAGCAAGCGTTTATTAGCCTACTCGAGCATTGCACACGGTGGATTCATGGCGATGGTGTGGTTATTCCCGGCAGATCAGGCGTTGAAAGCGGTATTGTTTTATGGCTTTTTATATGGTTTGAGCACCTATTTGGTATTCTATCAGGTGGATGAAGTGACAGG
>JBEDFG010000112.1:0-4652 GCA_041175285.1 Bacteroidota bacterium
GTTTTTGGAAAGGCAAATTTACGAAAATTCCCTTCGGAATTGATTTCTAAGAAAATTATCCTATTTTTGCTGCCTATCATGCAAAAGAAGGTCCAGTTTTTCCATTTGTTATTGTTTATGCCCGTGCTATTTTGGCTCGTGGCAAAGCCAATTTCATTGGTAAAAGCAGATGATTCGCAGGTTAAAACAGAGAAACATCAAAAAACGATCCAAGTTGCTGAGCAACATGTATATCAAGTTAGTTCAAGTACAAACGTTGATTTTCCTCAAGATTTTGTCTTTCCGAGTGTCGCCTTTTTCTCGGTAAATGCCCCTCAATTAGCCATTAAATTGCCGTCTATTATTCATCGGACGCAATTCATGCGCATCTTGTTAACTCAGTTTATCGCCACGCTGGCGCCATGAAAGTCAGTGGTCAGTGACCAGTTATTAGTGGACAGAAGTCTAGTATCCAACGACCAAGGTCTAACGAACAACGTCTACTAGAATATTTACAATTTATTATTTACCATTTAATTTAAAGTTATGCGTTACAAAAGTGCCATTATTTGGCTGTCTACGATTATTTCAGCCCTTTGTATTTTCTTCCTGTCATTTACATGGAAGTCAAATCAGTTAAAAGAACAAGCGATTAAGTATGCAACAACTGCCGATGGCAAAGTGGATGCAGCGAAGCGTTTACATTTTGTTGATTCCTTATGGAAGCAACCGGTATATATTGGATATACTTTACAAGAAGTGACGCAATATGCGTTGCAAAAAGGTCTTGACTTAGAAGGTGGTTTACACGCGGTATTAGAGGTTTCACCTGTAGAAATCTTACGTGCACTTTCTGGTCAATCAAATGACCCGAACTTCGAGAAGGCTTTAGCGGAGGCAAGTGCTGCGCAAGCAACTTCGACGTCATCGTTTAATGAGTTGTTTTACGAGGCATTTGCTCGTATCGCGCCTAATCAAACATTGGCATCTGTATTCTCAAATTCAGTAAACCGTGGAAAGATTTCTTCTACATCTTCTGATTCTCAAGTGAAGAAAGTGATT
This sequence comes from Bacteroidota bacterium, assembly GCA_041175285.1. Taxonomy (GTDB): domain Bacteria; phylum Bacteroidota; class Bacteroidia; order Cytophagales; family Spirosomataceae; genus Aquirufa. Next base: position 1,042 of record JBEDFG010000112.1, read on the forward strand.
GATGGAGAGATTGACGGTGCGGTGGATCGTGTATACAAGATTATCCAAGCACGTATTGATAAGTTTGGGGTTGCGAATCCAAACATCCAACGTCTTCCAGGTTCAAACCGTATTCAAGTAGAATTACCAGGTGTAGAAAATCCAGAGCGTGCACGTAAATTATTATCAGGTGCAGCTAAGTTGGAATTCGTAGAATGCTACGAATTGAATGAATATGGTGCGGGTTTAAATGCTTTAGGTGCCATTTTAGATCGTGAGGCGAAGGCTCCAAAAGTTGCGGCGGCTCCGTCAGCAACTCCTGCAAACGACACAACAAGTAATGCATTGGCATCTCAATTAGCTTCTCCTGCAAAAGATTCAGCAGGTAAAGCAAAAGCGGATACGTCTGCTGGTTCAGCTTTAACGAAATTGTTTATCCAAACTGGAAACGGAATTGGTGTTTATGTTAAGGATACTGCGCGTGTGAACGCCTTGTTCCGTCGTGCGGATGTGCGTGGGTTCTTCCCTGCCAATTTAAAGTTTGCTTGGGCAGCGAAAGGTATCCCAGCAACAAACGGGGATGAGATTTTGTCATTAGAAGCTTTGAAGCAAGCGGAAGGCCAAAAGGCTCCTTTGGAAGGTGATGTGATCACGGATGCAGCACAAGATTTTGACCAAACAGGTCGCGCAGAAGTGACGATGTCTATGAATGGAACAGGTGCTCGTATCTGGAAAAACTTGACAGGCGCTAACGTAGGACGTCGTATTGCTATCGTTCTTGATGGTTACGTATATTCAGCACCGGTTATCAATGGTGAGATTCCAGGTGGTCGTTCTTCGATCTCTGGTAGCTTTACAGTAGAAGAAGCAAAAGACTTAGCAAACGTATTGAAGGCAGGTAAATTACCAGCGCCAACACGTATTGTTGAGGATGCGTTCGTAGGTCCATCATTAGGAGCAGAGGCAATCAACCAAGGATATATGTCCATGCTTTTAGGCTTGGTATTAGTAATCGTGTTCATGGTAGGTTACTATGGAACTCCAGGATGGATGGCTAATTTGGCCTTGTTTTTCAACGTATTCTTTATCGCGGGTGTGTTGGTTCAAATCCAAGCAGCTTTGACTTTGCCAGGTATCGCAGGTATCGTGTTGACCTTGGGTATGGCGGTCGATGCTAACGTATTAATTAATGAACGTATTCGCGAAGAATTACGCTCAGGCAAAGGTTTGTTAGATGCTATCAACGTTGGTTATGAGAAAGCATTAAGTGCGATTTTGGATGGTAACATTACGACAATTTTGATTGGTGTCATTTTGATCATCTTCGGTTCGGGTTCTGTGAAAGGATTCGGGGTTACGCTTTGTATCGGTTTGGTTACGTCGGTATTTACGGCGGTATACATCTCACATTTATTAGTAGAGTGGATGGCTAAACGTGCGATCAAAGCAGGTAAAGAGAAAGAAATGACGTTTGAGACATTCATCTCTCGTGATTTGTTCAAAGGCATGAATTTCGATTTCATTGGAAAACGTAAATATTCATACTGGTTCTCTTGGTTGTTAATCGCAGCTGGAGCCATCGTAGTGATTATGCAAGGTGGTTTCAACTTAGGCGTTGACTTTAAAGGTGGTCGTTCTTATGTCGTTGAGTTCAATCAAGCAGTGCCAACTGACAAAGTGAAGGAAGCTTTAGCGGATGATTTTGGTGGCAAAGGTGTTGAGGTGAAAACGTTCAATGGCGCAACAAAATTAAAAGTAACAACTTCTTACTTAGTGGAAGATGAGTCGATTACGGCCAACAATTCGGTTCGTACGGCATTAGAAACTGGGTTGAAGGATTTCGCTTCTTCTTCTCCAAAAATCGTTTCTGAGTCAAAAGTAGGAGCAACAGTAGCGGATGATATTTTGATGCAATCATTTGTATCTATCTTCTATGCCTTGATTGCCATCTTTATTTACATCTTGATTCGTTTCCGTAAATGGCAATATTCTTTGGGCGGTATTGTAGCCTTGTTGCACGATACTTTAGTGGTATTGGGTATGGTGGGTATTGTTCGTTTGTTCGGTTTCGAATTGGAAATTGATCAAGTATTCATTGCGGCGGTATTGACAGTTATCGGTTATTCAATTAACGATACGGTGGTTGTATTTGACCGTATTCGTGAGGAGATTGGTGTGAATCCAGATTTGGGTAATAAAGCTTTGATGATCAAGACGATCAATGAGTCGATTAACCACACGATGTCACGTACAGTTATGACGGCAACAACGGTATTCTTAGTAGTAACGGTGTTATTGTTCTTCGGTGGCGACGTATTACGTGGATTTTCATTCGCGATGTTTATCGGTGTTGTTTTTGGGGCATATTCGTCTATTTTTGTAGCGGCGCCAATCGTAATCGACTTAGGAACATCATCTAAACCAAAGAAATAAGTTCTTATGCCGGTTGCTCGAAAGGGTGACCGGCATTTTTATATTTCAACAAATTAATCAACTATGAACAACAGTATCTGGAGAAAGAAACCCATGCACATGTTTGAGCAAGACATGCAAAAAAGTGAGCTCAAGCGCGTATTAGGTAAATGGAGTTTAACTGCAATCGGTATCGGAGCGATTATCGGGGGTGGTGTATTTGTGTTAACAGGAACTGCAGCGCATTATCATGCAGGTCCAGCTTTAGCAATTTCATTTGTGATTGCGGGTATTGGCTGTATTTTTGCCGCTTTATGTTATGCTGAATTTGCAGCGATGTTACCTGTAGAAGGTAGTGCCTATGCCTACGCATATGGAACCGTAGGTGAATTATTCGCTTGGATTATCGGTTGGGGATTGATCCTCGAATATGCGATGGGTGCGATGACCGTCGCCGTATCGTGGTCAGGTTATTTCAATAAACTCTTACACCTCTTTGGGATACATTTGCCGGCGAACCTAACGAATGACCCGGTGTCATTTGGCGGTGCTTCTGTGAATTTGCCTGCGTTAGTGATCGTATGGTTTGTGACTTGGATTTTAGTCAAAGGGATCAAAGAAGCAGCGAGTGCAAATAATCTGATTGTTGTCTTGAAGGTGGCGGTTATTTTGTTTGTGATCATCATGGGTGCATTTTACATCGATGTAGCTAACTGGACTCCGTTTATTCCGGAGGAAACATTGGTTCAACATGAAAGTGGTGAAATGTTGCCAGCTTACGGTTGGGGTGGTATCATCTCAGGTGCCTCGGCGATTTTCTTTGCTTATATTGGATTTGATGCGGTTTCAACACAAGCGGGTGAAGCGATCAATCCAAAGAAGGATATGCCATTTGCAATTATTGCTTCCTTATTGATTTGTACGGTTTTATATATCGCGGTTTCGTTGGTATTAACAGGTATGATCAATTACAAAAACATTACGGGAGATGCTTTAAAAGCGCCAGTTGCGTATGCATTTGATGTGGCGGGTCAGCCTTGGGCGGTATTCGTGATTACAGCGGCCGCGACGGCAGGTTTACTTTCTGTTATGTTAGTGATGATGTTAGGTCAAACACGTGTATTCTTAGGAATGGCGAAAGACGGTTTATTGCCTAAGTTCTTCGCGGAGATTCACCCTACATTTAAGACACCTTGGAAATCGACTATTTTAGTTGGCGC
>JBEDFG010000113.1:0-4636 GCA_041175285.1 Bacteroidota bacterium
GCTATTTAACATGGCGTTATTTTCGCCCATTAAGGAGTGGAAGTCGGCATGGAACGACCGTGTTTTCGGTCGGCTTGCGCGCGAGGTCCATCGGTCAAGCACGGGTGATCAATTGTTTATGAATGAAACGGTAGATAAGCGAGAAAAAGGAAGTTCCTATCGTGAAATTTCGGAGGCTGAAGTGAAGGCAACTGTCCAAAAAATGAAGGAAATTCAAACGTTTTATCGAGCAAAGGGATTTGATTTAGTCTTGTTTTCATTCATGCCAAATCCCGTTTCCATACTAGAGGCCGATCGAACTAACCAATATTTGGCACGCATTCGAGCGGAGGCATCTAATGATTTAACTATCATTGATCCTTCTGCACGCTTAACCCAGCATGCTAAGCAAAATTTTTATCAGTCTGATTCTCATTGGAATCAACGCGGAGCGCGTGTTTGGCTCGATCAGTTGAATGAGGTACTGCAAGGTGCCCAACTTTAATATGCGCGTCATCTATTTAATTCTTTTTTGTTTATTGGCCCACATCTCCATCGTGGATGCGCAAAAAAAGGCGACTTTATCTCCGTCTAAGCAAGAGGAGTTAATGGCGGAAGGAATGCGTTATTATACGAAGGGGGAGTACGAGGAGGCGATTTTGGTTTGGGAAAGTATGCTTCCCTATGTGAAGCAAGAGTCTGCCCTCTACTTTTATGCCGCCAAATCCTATGCTGCCTTATCCAAACCTGCGCTTGCTTTACAACATGCAAAAAAGGCGAATGAGCTTTCGCCATATTCATTGGACTATGGATTGTTCTACAGTGAATTATTGATGCAAGAAAAGCGGTTCGATGAAATGATCGCTTGTTTGCGTCAATTATCACAATATGATGAATCCCAGCCAGATGTAAATTTACTTTTGGCCCAAGCCTACTTGTGGAACGAGCAAGGTGATTTAGCCTTGGAGGCTTTAGAAAAGGCAAATCGATGGGTCGGAGAGTATCCAGAAATCATACGGACGAAGCAATTTATTTTATTGAAAAAGAAACGTTTATTGGATGCGATTACTTTGGGTACGCAGCTAATGGAGCAGGAGGAAGGGGAGAATTTGTTTTCTTGGGATCAGATGGATGTGGCCTGGGAGTTAAGTCGGGGAGATACTCTCCGTGAAGCCTACTTACGTTTATCGGAGCGGTTTCCAACCGAAGGTCAGATTCCGTTATTGTTGACAAATGTCTATATCCAATCCCGAGATTTTGGTTCGGCTTTAGGCCAATTGCACGCAGCTTCAGAGGATCGGTCACTGAACGCAGAAATGATATCGCAGGTTGCATTGAAGGTGTTTGAATTAATCGATAACAAGGAAAAGTGGTCAGCCGCGCTGGATGTATCGAAGCATTTTATTCAGATGTATCCGCGCGAACCTCGTTTTTTAGCTATTCAAGGGGATTTGTATGTCAGTGCGCAGGATTTCGCGACTGGTATAGCGAGTTATTTACAGGCAGCTCGATTAGGGGAAAGTAAGATCGAAGTGTGGGCACGAATTGTGCAGTTGGACTTTGAATTAAATGCGATCGATAGTGCGATTGTTCACGCGCAAGAGGCCTTGGTTATTTGGCCAACACATGGATTTTTTCATTTTCAAAAAGGTTTTGGGCAGTACATCAAAGGCGATGTGAAGAATTCGATGGCTACTTTGGAGCTGGCAAAATCGTATCTGCAACCTCAAGATGCGTGGGATATACAATTGTATTCCATATTAGGGGATGTTTATCAGGCGCAAAGTCGGTACCGAGATTCGGAAAAGTCCTTTGATTACGTCCTGCGCAAGGAGCCTGAAGATGAACATGTGCTTAATAATTACAGTTATTATTTGTCTCTTAGGAAGGAGCGTTTGGCGGAGGCTGCTGCCATGTCGAAGAAATTAGTGCAGAAATACCCAACGAATGGGACCTATTTAGATACACATGCCTGGGTTTTATATCAACAGGGTTACTATGCGGAGGCTTTGGTGTTTTTAGAATTAGCGGTTGCAGATAAGGAACCGGCAGGCGCGACGGTATGGGAACATTTAGGAGATACCTTGTATCGCTTGCAACGTATCGATGATGCGAAGTCTGCTTGGAAACATGCCAAAAAACTGGGAGGTGAAAATCAATTGCTCGATAAAAAGATTGAGATGCAGCGAATTATCGAAAATTGAGATATTTTTGTATACTTATTTAGGCCTATTGGTATCTATGCGTTACGTTATTATCATCCTGTGCTTCTTGTTTGTGAGTGCCTGCCAGCGAAAGCAGTCGGCACCTGTCATGAACGAAATTCAACAGGATAGTGTCGTACGAGACACCGTCATTCAAGAAGTTAAAAAGCCAGAAGTTCCGCTTATTCCTGAGGCTGACAGACGTGAGGCCGTCGAAGATTTACGGTTTAATTACCTCAAAGCAAAATCGCGCGTCGTTTGGAAGTCGGGCAATAATCAAGATAATTATACCGTTGACATACGTATGAAGCGCGACAGCCTCATCTGGGTGAATATTGGTCAAGCCGGATTTACAGGAGCGACGGGTGTGTTTGACCAACAACATTTGCGTTTTTATCAAAAAATCAGCGGTCAATATTTTGATATATCGTACGATAGCTTGAGTACGATGTTAGGTTTTCGTGTTGATTTTCGGATTTTACAGTCGTTGATTGTGGGAAATCAGCCCTTTAAACGGAATAATTCGCGTGTTATACGGGAGAATGAGAATATTATAATCAAACAAGATTCAGGACGAATCAAGATTGATAATATGGTGGGCCCCAACCGTAAGCTGAAGAAGTTGTTGGTAAATGACGAGCCCACGGCCAATAAAATGACCATGGATTTTGAGGAGTTTACCACGCTGAATCAGGTGATTTTTCCGTTTACGAGTTTGATTACACTGGATGTAAAGAATAAGGAGAATAAGCAGGTGACGACAGTTATTAGCATCAAATATTCCAAAGTAGAATTGATGGACACGCCATTGGAATTTCCGTTTCGTGTTCCTGTTAAATTATTGAATTCAAAGCCATGAGATATTTTTTCATTATAGTTAGTTTGATTATTGGTTTTTCAGCTGTTGCGCAGGTGGATAAAAAAGCGCAATTAGAGCAGCAGAAAAAGGATAATTTGGCTAAAATCAAGGAGTTGAATTCCATTATTTCTCGGACCTCAAAGAAGAAAAATGCGTCGATTGGGAAATTGAATGTATTGAAGGAGCAGATTGGGGTGCAGAAGAAGCAGATTAATATTCTGAATGAAAACCAACAAGTCTTAGCGGCAGAAGCAACCAAATTGACTCGTGAGAGTGATGTTCTTGCGGCAAAATTGGAACGTCTAAAGAAAAATTATGGGCTGATGTTATTTGAGGCTCAAAAGGTTTCGACGGTTTCAAATAAGATAAGTTTCTTGATTTTGTCGAATGATGTGGGTGAATTCACGCGCCGGATGGATTTTTTGCGTCAGTTTACAACGAATCGGAAGGAGCAGGCGCATAAGATTTTTGAGACTCGTCAGGATTTGATGTCAAAAAAGCAGCAGGTAATCTTCAAGAAGAATGAGGAGAAGAAAGTGATCGTTGAGAAAGAAAAGGAGACAAAGACGCTTGAGGTATTAAAGACAAAGGAAAATAAGGTAGTTACCGTATTAACGCAGCAAGAGAAAAAGTTACGTACTGAATTAGAACGTAAGAAATTGTCTATTCGGAAGTTGGATAATTTAATTGCGGGTATTGTTCAACGGGAGATTCAGAAATCGATGGAGCGTGAGCGTAAGTTGCGTTTGGCGGCTCAGGCTCGTAAACTAGAAGTTAACAAGCCGGCATTACCTAAGGTGAAACTTGAGGAGGGATTAGTCAAAAAACCGGAGAAAGGTGTCGTGGCAGAACAGCCAAAAGCAGAAACCAAATTGGAGGCTAAAGTAGAGAAGAAGGAGCCTGTGAAAGAGAAAGCTGTCGTGGCTGAAAAAGTAGCGGAGCCTGCCTTGAATTCAAATACGTATTACATGAATGCGGAAGAGGCAAAATTGGCTAGTTCATTTAGTGCATTGCGTGGACGTATGCCTTTCCCTGTTCCTTCAGGATTTATCTCGGATCATTTTGGTGTGCATAAACACCCGATTTTGAAAGGTGTGATGATCAACAATAATGGGATTGATATTCAAACCTCACCGGGATCACCTGTTCATTCCGTATATGATGGAGTCGTTCAGTCGGTGGTTAATATTCCAGGTATCAATATGGTGGTTGCGATCCAACATGGAGACTACTTTACCGTATATAGTAAGTTAGCCGGTGTATCTGTTAGTACAGGCCAAAAAGTTAAAACGGGCCAGCGTATTGGTTCAGTAGCTTCGGATGAAGATGGTACGTCAGAAATTAATTTCCAGGTTTGGAAAAATACGGTACGCCAAAATCCAGAAAGTTGGTTGCGTCGTTAAAAACGATAATTGGCTCGAAGGCTGATATTCCGTCCTTGATCATCTGCAAAGTATCGGAAGCGATTTAAATAATCACGATATGCCGTGTTTAATGCATTGGTCACACGAATGCCTAGATCCATATTTTTCCATTGCACCCCCCAATTCAACTGGACAAGTGCGTATCCTTTAGGGGGCTCGGCATAGTCCGA
>JBEDFG010000114.1:0-4619 GCA_041175285.1 Bacteroidota bacterium
GTCAGTAATCAGTTATCACATGATTGAATACAAAAAAAGTCTGAAGTCGCTCTATCTAGAGTTTGATTTCGGACTTTTTTTTCTGACCACTGTTTACTGTTTACTGACTACTGACCACTGACCACTGACCACTGACTACTGACTACTGACTACTGACTACTGTTTACTGACCACTGCTTCACCACCCCCATCCGCACAAACATCTCCTCGCTATACCAATCATACTTTCGGGTCTTCTTGATCATGGGTGCATGTTCTTTGCTTTGATAGGCAAACTGATCCAAATTAGATGCCGACTCCCATAAAGAGAAAGTTGCCTGCTCTAATAAAGGAAACTCTCCCACCCCTTTGGCATATTTCAAGCCCTGTTTTCCTTCCAAATGCTTACTCGCAGAAGGAACATTCCACCAGAATAATAAAGATTTATGCCAACGAATACTTGCGCGGGTAATCACCGCGACGGGGCCATTCCAGGCAGGATTAGACACCGAAAAGTCAAAAGGCTGCATACCGTTCCACGTACCTTTGCCTTTTAATGGGATAGCATCCCAGCCGGAAATACCGGACGAGGCAGACGTCAATTTCAACCAACGCGTATCCGTTTCAAAAAAACATTCAGCATGTTGAGCAGATTCCCAGACGCCCAACCATGCATATAAACCAAAATTAGGAAGCACAGAAAATCCATTTCCTGCTCCTGTCCCTAACTGTTTAGCAAAAACCAATCCCGCTGCAGACCAACCATTTACCAAAGAACGACCCATTTCTGCAAACGCATGGCGCTTGGCCGAAAAGCCATTAAATTCCAAAAAACGAATGGTAATAAATTGGCCAGACATGTGTGTGGGTTTAAAACGATTATTACTTTCCGATACAAAACTTCCCAAAGATGTTCTTCAACAAATCATCATTCGAAATTTGGCCCGTAATCTCTCCCAAATCATGCAAGGCATAACGAAGGTCTTGAGCAATTAAATCACCCGTTAAACCGGTTTGCAAACCACGCAAAACCGATTCTAAAGTTCCCTGCGTCTGTAATAGATGTTGGTAATGACGCAAATTTGTCACAAGCGTTCCTCCAGTACTTACCTGATCCAAACCTACCACATCCATTAGCGCTTGCTCCAAATCGGCTAAACCTTCTTTATTCTTGGCCGACAAACATATAATTTCCGGTATCTCATGGACAATTGCATTGATAGCCTCAGAAGAAACTTGATCCTTCTTATTTAAAATCTGAATAACCGGAATATCTAACTCTCCCAATGCAGAAACACCCGAACGAATCGATAAAGCGTTTTCCGTCGTCGCATCCGCCATGTAAATGACCACCTGCGCCTTCTTCACCCAAGCCTGCGTACGTTCGACCCCCATCGCCTCAATCACATCTTCCGTTTCCCGTAAACCAGCCGTATCAATCAAACGGAATTTAATCCCGCCCAATACCCACGAATCCTCCAAGCTATCCCGTGTCGTTCCCGCGATGTCCGAAACAATCGCACGATCTTCATTCAATAAGGCATTCAATAAGGTAGATTTTCCCGCATTAGGTTTTCCTACAATCACCGTTGCCACTCCATTTTTAATGGCATTACCTGCTCGGAAACTGGCCACCAAAGGACGAATAACGACCAATAATTGATTCACTAAATCTTCTAAATCCTTGCGATCCGCAAATTCAACATCCTCTTCACCGAAATCCAACTCTAATTCAATCAAAGAAGCAAAGTGTATCAATTGCTCTCTCAAAGCAGCTAATTCATTCGAAAAGCCACCGCGCAATTGATGCAAGGCTGCCGCTTGCGCCGCTGCCGAATCTGCCGCAATAACGTCAGCTACTGCTTCTGCTTGCGCCAAATCAAAAGCCCCGTGCAAAAATGCCCGTTGGGTAAATTCCCCAGCCTTCGCTAAACGCGCACCTTTCTCCACAAATAATTGAATAATACTCTCCTGAATATACGGAGAACCATGACACGATATCTCCACCACGTCCTCTTTGGTATAACTCTTTGGGGCAATGTATAAACTGACCACCACTTCGTCATATACCCGACCAGCATCCTCGATCCGACCATAATGAATCGTATGAGACGACTGTTTCGTTAAGTCTTTGGGCTTAAATACAGCATTGACTAATGGAATCGAATCAGGTCCCGATAAACGGATTACCCCAATTGCCCCCACCCCCGCAGGAGTTGCCAATGCTACGATCGTGTCTTGAAACAACATTAAAGTAAGTTTTGAAGCTTCATAGCTACAGACATATCACCAGAAATCTTCACTTTTCCAGTCATTACCGCCATCATGGGATTTAATTCACCCTTTAATAAAGCAGTGAAATTCTCCTCAGTCGCCGCTATCGTACAATCCGCATCTACATTTTCATTTGTTACCGTGCCATCCGAATTCACCACAATGATGCCTGATGGAAAGGCAAATTTAAAGGATACACCTTGGCCTCCCTTTTGAGCAGCTAAAGCCGAAATGCGTGCATTAATCTCTTGAAAATCCATATTTAGTTTGTTTTGATGTATTTATTTAACTCTTGTTTAGCTATTTCTTCTTCGCGTTCATACTGATTCAAATCAAAAAGAGAAGCATGTCCACAATCAGTTCCATTCGTCCAAGCATGTTTAGCAAATGGCTCATATGATTCATGCAACATACGATATCCGGCTAAACTCATTCCTTGAAACCAAGAAACACCAATATCGATGCGATTCTTTATGCCTAAAGGCTGAACCGTCCCTTTCGGAATTGTTACAGGCTTCGCGACAGACATTTGAATGAGTGCTGCATGTTCATTTAATCTGCATTCTGGCATAGGCCAACTCACCTGATCCATTCCCACTAATCCATGAACATTAGCACGTCCATCTGGCCTACTTTTATATAAATCAACTACTTCTTTTGGCGTAGGTCTAAAATCCCAATACCTATTTCCATCACAATGTGTACCAAAGGCAGGGCAATTCCAACACTGACCAATTTGCCCAATACCAGCGTGTGGACCTATTTTATGCAAATAATGACCGATTAAATCATCGAATACCAACATATCATTGTGCATCAAAAACAAGAACGGTGCCTTGCTCTTTTCCCAAGCATATTGATAACGAATCGAATTTCGATAAGATTTAAACTTTAATAAAATTTGATTAACGACTCCCTTGCGGCGACCTTCCCACCAGCCAAAGAAAAAAGGGGGAGTATAATATTCGATAGGCAATCCCACAAGTAAGCGCTTCAGTTCAACCTCATCAAATCCCTCGGGCTGCTTCTTCTCTAAAATCACATAAATCTTACCAATGTGCTTTTCTGAAAATTTCATCAATGACCACAAACTGACAGCCGTTTGATAAGGCTTACCATAGACATTGACGATTACATCAACAGGTCGGTCGTGATTTTCAGTATACATCTCACAAAATTACACATTAGACCTCACGATGACAAATAACCTTGAAGTCACAAAATTGGCAACTCTCAATATCTTTTGTCTTTTCAAATGTCTGCTTCGTATCCAAAATCCGATTCACCCACGTTTGAATCAATTCAACTGAATCTGAAACAAATGCGTCTAACGATTGTCCTTCCTCAAACCATAAACCCTTCTCCTCATGCAACACCTGCGCTGCCAAATTTCTGAACGATATAATCCCTGGCTGAATTTCAATCCCCTCTTTGGAAATCCCCTCAAACAATTCTTTATTCTCAGATGATGGTAAACTCATTTCAGCCGTGAACAAAAACTTGTAAAACCATAATTGAAATAATTTGGCTTTAAAATTCGCTGATGTCAACGTATCCATCAATCCCAAATCAGTCAATTTTAAATCTCTCTTTTCTACTTTACCCGTCTTATAATCAATTATTCGGTAAACATTTCCCTTGCGATCCAAGCGATCTACTCGCCCCGTCAACTTAACATCAATTTCTTCTTGTTGGCAGTTTACAGTCACGCGCGTTTCAAATTTTCGTTCGATTGCGACCAACTTGATACGCTCTTCGGACCAGCTAGGTTCCGATAAATAATATTGTTCTAATATCGTCTTTGCAACCTCCTTTAAAACAAAATTAAAGCCCTTTTCCAATTCATATACCCCTTCTCGGTCTTGAATCTGCAACATGGCTTTGTTGAGGTAGTCATCCAAATTAGCAATTCGTTCCTGAACATTTGCTTGATCATACCAGCCTTGCTGTTGGCCCAATATCTCCTCATCCACAATCTCCAACACTTTATGCACCCACGTACCGAACACATCAGCCCCCATCTCATCCTCTGCCTCTTTGTCTTTACGCAAATTCAATACTTGACTGTAATAGTATTTCAAACTACAGGTGGCAAACATCGCAATGCTCGAAGGCGACAAACCGCGTTCCCGTAAATTCGCTTTTACTTGATTGAGCACGGCCTCCGTTTTCTCAATTTGAGAGAAAACATTCACTTCTTCTGGTTTCGATGACTCAAAATGAATCATGGGCTCCTGCCATTCCAACAAGGGATTCTTTGACTTCCAATCAAACTGCAATTGTTTGATAAAGCGGCTCATTTCTTTAATACTCGACTTTTCGGAAGGCATCACATACATTAAATGAACCTCACGAGGCCTCTGAAG
>JBEDFG010000115.1:0-5375 GCA_041175285.1 Bacteroidota bacterium
TTTATTCACTGACAACATTAATTTAACGGAGTTGTCGGCCAATAAGGTATCCGAATATACGGTCGCAGAAATCGAAATATCTGAAGTTGTATTTTCAGTATCAGGTAAATTGGAAGCGATAATGTTGGTTGAATACCAACCGAAATCTGCGAAAGCAGACGTTACTATTGGGCCAATTTGTGGTGTTCTTTCTCCTCGTGCAATCTGAGGAGTCATTAAGGCATTCGGATCACCTACTTTATATGTTGCTTGGTCAACGTGATAAATGCTTGATCCAGAGGAATAGGTCCGAGGGGAATATAATTTTGCGTATCCCCCGCCATTATTTTGAAGGATTTTAGGGGAGGTTAACTGGAGGTTCGTCGAGGTAATTGCCGACTTTAAAGCTGCGGATGGATTCGGAATTTTAGTCGTATCGGTCACTGAAACACCGGCTGATGTTTGCACAAACTGATCAAAAATTCCAGGGAGTCCATACTCGCCTTGACTTAAATCATCACTCAAACCCATCTCGCCGATCACTCAAACCCATCTCGCCGATAAATCCAAGACCATGACCAAACTCATGAAGAACGACAGAATACAAGTCAATTTGGTTAACAGAGGGAACACCTTCCGTTCCTATGTACCAATCTGAAAAGTCGGAATTAAAGGTTGCAATAATATCAGCATCTGAACCATTCATATTGCGGTGAGCCATTTTCTCGGCTAATGCAATCGGATACCACGTGTTCAAACGGTTTGCCCCGGCGAAATTACGCGCAGCAGTGGATGCCCCGGCACTACCTAGAACACCAGTGGCTAAAGAACGCCAGCGAACAAAAATCTGAATTGGCACATCTGAAGTAAGCGTATTGGCCCAAGTCGCGGCAGCCTTCTCAAATACGGCTTTCACATTTGCAGGAGGAGGAGTCTCATAGGAAACGATGACTTGAGTAGCACCTTGTGTTCCTTTTGTAGCGAAAGTCGCCAAGCCTACCCTGTTTTTAGATTCTTCCAAAATTCGTTGCGAATATCCCGCTGGTAATTCCCGATGAATTCCGGACTTCTCTGGCGTATACTCTTCGACTTGTTGGCCCGGCTTAAATTCAACGGGAAAACTTTTTTGCCCTAGGACAGACCCAGTTAAGGTGCAAAAAACAAGCAATAAATAGTAAAATCTGTTCATTTGATAAATTTAAGCAAGTCTTTATGACAATTTAACTAAGGTTTCAAACAAGTCGACAAAATCCGGCCGCACCACATTCGTATGCGCTAATTCTTCAGATGTATGCGATGTACTTATTCCCACCACGCGCATTCCAGCTGATTGCCCTGAGGCAATGCCTTGAAGCGAATCTTCGATTACCCAACAGGCTGAAGGTTCAATGCCAACAAGCTCAGCGGCTTTCAAATATATTTCAGGATCAGGCTTTCCTTTACGGACCTCGGCTCCTCCGATAATGGCGTCGAATTGATCTCGAATTCCCAAACCGTCTACAATGAAATCAATGTTTCCTTGACCGGCTGATGTTGCTAAGGCCGTTTTTATTCCTTGATTTCTCAAGTCATTCAGGAATGTCAGTAGGCCAGAGGCGGGTTTGATGTGCTCGCGGTAAAATTCGCGGTAAATAAGTTCTTTTTCTTCTTCGAGCACTTCAACTTCGGCGCGCGACATCTCCCGCTTATAAAACCATTCGAAGGTATCTTTCGAGTTCATTCCATTTAGTTCGCGATAAAATATTTCGCGTGTTAAAGGAATATTTTTACGTTCACAAAAAAGTAACCAAGCATCTACATGGTAGGGTAAATTGTCCACCACAACACCATCCATATCAAAGAGCACAGCTTGGAAATTCATTATTTATACGTGTAAAGTCAATCCGTCATAGGCTAAATGAACATGGGGAGGCAATTCTTTTTCCACCTCCGCATGTAAACCCATCATATGACTGATGTGTGTTATGTAGGCCTTTTCAGGCTTAATTTTATCAATAACCTCGAGTGCTTCGTCGAGAGTAAAATGCGAAATATGGGTTGTTTTACGAAGCGCATTGATGACAAGCACTTTGGATCCTTTGATCTTTTCGAGCTCTTCGTCCGCAATAAAATTAGCGTCCGTGATGTAGGTAAAATCACCAAATCGAAAACCTAACACATCTAAGAAATAATGCTTGACTAGGATAGGAATGATTGAAACACCCGCAATAACAAAAGGCTGATTGGTAATTTCGTGGACTTCGATTTCAGGAACACCTGGATATTTATCTTCAGCGAATGCATAAGCAAATTCCCGCTTCAATTGATCAATCACAGGCGCTTGCGCATAAAGTGGGATGCTTGACTTTTGGGCATAATTAAACCCACGAATGTCGTCCATACCAGCGGTATGGTCTTTATGCTCATGTGTGTACAAAACAGCATCTACGCGTTGAATACGAGCCCTTAAAATTTGTTGGCGAAAATCCGGCCCCGTATCGATAATAAAACTTTTCCCTTGGGTTTCAATGTGCATGGAAACACGGAGTCGCTGATCGCATGGATCTGTCGAACGACAAACTTCACAGGAACAGGCAATCATCGGAATCCCTTGGGAGGTCCCGGTACCCAGAAACCTTACTTGGGTCTGGGCCATCGAATTATTCTGTTAACGACTTAACCGTCGAAACAAGCGCATCAAAATTAAGTGGCTTCGCTAAGAAATCATCGAATCCAACTGCTTTGAAATCTTCCATCGAATAGTTGCGAGCATTCCCTGTAATGGCAATCATCGGGATTTTTGCTTTTTTCGCATCTGAAAGTGCGCGAACGGCTTTGGCACAATCCATACCATCCATTACTGGCATATTGATATCAAGTAAAAGCACGTCAAAATCAGCTTTAGCTAATTCGTCTAAGACTTGTTGACCATTCTTAACAGCATGAATTTCGAAATTTTGAAATTCTAAAATTTTACGAGCTAAATTTTGGATGACAGAACTATCTTCAGCGATCAATACTTTTTTCATAGGAGTACGTTATACATGATAGAGGCAAGCCTCACAATAGAGTAAAAATAGGGAAACAAAAGAAATTAAGCAATAAAAAAAGCGACCCTTTTGGAGTCGCTTTTAAAAAGACTTTGAATCACTTATTTCACATAGATTGAAACCGATGCTTTGTCCCATTCTAATGTAATTTGTCCTTCAGGACTTACACCGATGTTGAACTGCTCTGTCATCGCATGCTCGCTAACTTTACCCGTTACACGCAAAACATCTTTATCTGCTTTGTAAGTATATGCTCCCCATTGCTTCGCGTCGCTATTGAAAATGACGGTCCATTCTGTTGGGCCAGGAATCGAAAACAACGAATAAACACCTTTTGCTAATGGCTTTCCTTGGATGGTTACATCGTTTGAAAATTCAATGGTTGTTGCTTCGTTCGCACCTGTTCTCCAAACTTCGCCGTAAGGAACTAGGGCTTTTTGTTCTTTCGTACCGAAAACCAAACGTCCTTTGACAGATGGCTTTGCATACTTAACCATTACTTCTGTTTTACCTACTTTTTGAATCACAACTGCTGGAGGTGATGCAGGTGCTTTTTGTGCCAACGCACCAAAACTCAACACACTCATTAAAATCACTAAGTACTTTTTCATAATTCTATTACGTTTAAATTTTTACAAATTAAGCCAATAATTCAATTTCAACACCAAAGATCGGTTTCGAATTTGAAAGGTCTCTGGGAAATAATTATCCGTGTAGACTAAAAACAAATCGGAGGCCGGTTTATACCGCCATTGAAGGCGAGCATTTAAATTGATATTCTTGGTTTGTTGGTTCAACTGAAAGAACGTCGCAAAGAACAATTTGTTTGAAAATGTGATATCTATTTTTGGACGAACGATCCAAAATTGGGAGGAAACCTTTTTTGCCGCCACCTTTTCTGTCCCCGGAATTTCCACATCTTGGATATCGTTATAATCGATTGCCATAGAAATAGAGCCATACGGCTGGAAACGATATCCGATATCACCGGTAATTCCTGTCCGCCAACCATTACCAAAATACCCCCCGAAACGAGAAGTTAATGCATAAGTAAACAATTTGATGGGCGACGAACCATAACGCATATTTAATGCGTACCAATCATGTTCCGAACCTTTTAACAAGGGCGTATTTCCCATTCGTGTCGCATCAAAATTGTATTGCAGCTTGACAAAATCATACGATAAATAAACCCCAAAAGTGGAGCGATCCTTCATCGTTCCATCGAAAGCAACATAGCTTGTATTGTCCGTATAGTCCCCTTGGTTATTCCAGTAGGTCATGGACATCGCCTTCAATGAGGTATAAAATAAATTGGTTGATTTATTTTTGGGATAGAAAATCTTCGCTGCTTCTGGTTGAATTTGGAAATAATTAACACGCGGAACATAACCTACTTCGGGGTTATAGTTTTCACCAACCCACTGCTCTTTGATCGAGAATGCCCAGTTATTATCAGCATATGCCAACGAGGCCGCTTGAGAAAAATCTCTCGGTTTTTCTAATGGACTAAACGTTTTAGCATAAAATAAGGACCCTGTCCAAAAATTATCTTTGGACGCTAAATTATATTCAAATCCAACGTCCCTATTAAATGATTGAAATCCATTTGTTTTCTGCAGCTCGGTATCAATAAACGACTGTTTATTGACCATATATACCCCGAAATTTGAGCGCGCAAATAATTTACGTTGTAGGGCAACCATCGAGTAATTTTGGGTTGGAACCCCTTTGGAATCGATCCGTTCTGTTTGCACATTCAATGCCCCAATCCGCCAATCCTGATTTAATTTACCACTTAAACGAGCGCCATATGTTATTGGTGTCTGCTCATAAATTCCTGTTTTCGCGTTTAATGCTAATCCAATCCGTCGCGAGAAAAATGGCCGAATACTCTCTGTTCCAAAGCCGTCAAATAAGTCCGAATTTTCAATAAAAAACTGACGCTTCTCGGGATAAAATAATTCAAAGCGATCCAAATTAGTTTGTTGGCGATCTACATCCACCTGCGAAAAATCCGGGTTCAAGGTCATATCTAAATTCAATCCCGAATTAATAGCAACCTTAATATCACCTCCTATTTGATTCCGAAAGGCCGTTGGATCTTTCGTTTCATAATTGGCTGTCACACCGGATAAGATGTAAGGAATAACTGAAATGTTCTTTTTAGGTGCCGGTGGCGGAGTATCCCAAACAAGTACGCCGGCATAGGCTAATGAGGCTGTTGGGAATTGACGTGGTACCGGAGCCCAGGCAGATTTTTCTTTGGCCTTTAGATCATAGCGTGAAAAGTTGATGCCCCAGCGCGTAATATTATCCTTATAACGTATGGATTTGAACGGGATAGCCGCTTCAAAAATCCAAGAA
>JBEDFG010000116.1:0-4616 GCA_041175285.1 Bacteroidota bacterium
CTAACTTTAAAGAAAATGAGCGTTTTGTATTGAAATAGTAAGACATGAAAATGTTGTGTGCGGGCCTCGAGGTACCCACGGGTAAGTGCATTCGTTTTTTCGAGGTTTAGATTCGAACCTTGGCTGAATTTGAATGATTTTAGGGTGCGTCCCATTTCATTGAAAAAGCCAACAACCCCATATTTATAGTTGGACTCTTCGATGCTAGTTGAAATTCCTTTTTTGCTTGTAAAATTAAAAATCACAACCAAAAGAATCAGTAAAAAAACGCCTAAGATGATGAATAGTGGGTGGTAGAGAGAAAGTAATAGTATGCCAAACACAATTTGCACACTAGCCATCGGAATGTCCAAAAGCAATTTGGCAAAGCCTTTTTGGATGTTCGTCGTATCGAAAAAACGATTCACTTTTTCTGGAATAAAATAATGATCCATTTCCTTTAGATCTAATCTAGGAATGGTTTCTGCAAAGGTATGAGCATAGGTAGTGAATACACGTTGCTGTATCGTTTCAATGATCTTCATCTGGTTGATTTGCAATATGCCTACCAGAAATACACCTAATACAACTAGAAAAATAAGCACATAAATGGAGCTAACCATCGTCGCTCCCATCACCAAGCCGATAATGGTTTGAACCCCTAGGGGCAAACTTAAGTTGATTAAACCACTGAGCATGGAGAAGAGGTAGATGGAAACAACCTCCTTATTGTGCAATTTGACAAGATGGGCAATTCGCTTTAACGGATTGGATGGTGTCATGATTTTTAGTTTGTCGAGCAAAATTATAAATACTTTTTTAAATTATAGTATTACTATTACAAATAATAATTTAAATTTGTTTTGTGATAGTAATGGTATCGTATATTTTGCGATCTGAATTTAATAACTCATGGACTACTCGTTAAGCTTTAAAGTGAATGAAAAGATCTATCTGCGTGATCCTGAAGGCACAGAACTTGGGAAGCAGATTGTGAAGCACGCCATTGAATTGATCTATGAGGTGGGTTTCGAGCACTTTACATTCAAGAAATTAGCTGTTGAAATGAATACGACGGAGGCGTCCATCTACCGCTATTTTACGAATAAGCACCGTTTATTACTCTATATCTTAAATTGGTATTGGTCCTACATGGAATATTTAGTGGTCGTTCAGCTAGAACCCATTCAGGATTTACGTGCCAAAATTGAACGTGTTGTTGAGTTATTTACACGCGAATTACCGGAGCGTTTGGGGCAGGCCGACTACAATAAAAATGTCCTACATCAAATTGTCATTTCAGAAAGTAGTAAAGTATACCTTGTCAAAGAGGTGAAGGAAATCAACGAAAACGAAGTTTTTAAGCCGTATAAAGATTTGTGTGCCCGTATTTCGGACTTGATTAAATTATACCAACCGGCTTATTTGTTTCCTCATTCATTGAGTACAACGTTAATTGAAACGGCGCATTCTCAACTGTTTTTTAGTACGCATTTGCCTAAGTTGACCGATGTGGATGCCGCGAATAAGCCGACCTTCGTCGAACAGTATTTAAAGGATTTAGTATTTAAGGCAATAGCTGTATAAACAAAAAACGACCCAGTCAGGTCGTTTTTTGAAATCTCGCTAAGACAATCTAGTTTCTTACTGCATTTGCTGCATATCCACATTATTTGAATTCTTCTTCATCATTTGGCTCATATCAAACTTGCCAAAACGAACAGATAATGTCAATCGAACTTGTTGGGGATTCGAAATACGATAGCTCGTTTGCGTAAATCCATCTCCGAATGATACTCTCGTATTACCCCGTGTTTTTCCGATGTCATTAAACGCTAAAGTCAGAGACGCCATATCATTTTTCAAGAACGTTTTCTTGATTGCTAAATCAATTCCATAGTAAGGCTCAACGTATCCTTGTGATGAACTTTGCGCTTGCATACCTGGAGGGCCCATTTGGCCTTGTCCTTGACTAACAGGCATATTTGTTTTTCCTTGGTAGTCACCCGATAACTGAATCACCCATTTGTTGGGCAAGACAAAGTTGTTGTTGATTTTACCAAAGGCCGTCCACATACCATCAGCTGTCGCACCGGCACCTTCTATGTTATCCGTATTAATCTTAGAATTATAGATGTTCACGTTGGCTGTGAAATCCCACCAGTTGAAAAACTTATTCATATACGTTGCTTCAGCGCCATAATTAATGCTTGAGTTCGCATTGATAAACGTGTTTATCAAATCCATTTTTCCACTGATTGGATTGATTTCTTGGCTGTAATAACGGGTGATCAAATTATCTGTATACTTGTAATATCCTGATAATAAAAAGGTAGCTGACCCTTTTGTTTTGCTATAAGATAACTCTCCAGAAGTCGTAAATTCCGGCACTAAATTGGCATTTCCACGGGTAATATTCAAGCTATCGCTGTAATCCACAAACGGAATAATTTGGAAGAAATTGGGGCGATTTACGCGACGCGTTACGCTTAATTGCAACTGATCCGTTTTAGATAAATCTTTCTTTAAGAAGATTGATGGGAATAAACTTAATGGATACTTATTGCTGAATTGTTGTTTGGTATTTAACAATTCACCGGTGTAATTTGAGCTCTCCCCACGCAATCCAATTTTGTAAGAGAATGCCGTCGTTTTACCGGATACCGACATATACGCTGCGTAGACGTTGTTTGTGCTGGTATAGTTGATCGAGGCAGACGTGATCTCTTTATAGACATCTGAACCTACCGGTTTCAAGGTGTTCGTGTTTTTATTCGCAAGTTCATTGATTTGCGCACGTAGCCCCATCTCGATCGTACCTTCATTTTTGATAGGTTTCACATAATCTGTTTGAAGCGTGATGAATTTGTTATTTCCATCCCCTGCGTTTTTCTGAATTTGAGTACCTGTGATCGCGCTGTTGTTTAAATAATTTGTGGTGATCAGTGACTCATTTTTATTTGTTCCTCCAAAGAAGTTCATGTCCATCGTTAGCTCTTCGCCTGCTTTCGGGAAGGTGTGCTTGAAGCCTAATTGAAATCCTTGGGGTTTAAATTCGCGCGAGCTTTCTGTATAACGATTGCTGAATGATTTAATACCATTGATGCTACTTGTAATGTCTAAGTTTTCTTTTGGCTTAAATTGACCTCCGCCACCAAAGAAAGCACCCAAGGTCAAGGTAGACCGATTTGACATAGCGTAGTCGGCAGAAAAGCGAGGAAACAACATAAATCCATTCGTCTTGCTGACCGAACTTTGGTAAATCGAAGATTGTATTCCCCCGATGGTTGCCTGGCGGTCGCTATATCCATTGGATTCGTTGCGCTCCATGTTGTTCAACAGGGTCGCTGTTATATTCCACTTGTTTTGTTGGAAGCTAAAATTGCCCATGACATTGGTACCTCCTCGGCGGTTAGCACCCACATTCGCCATGCCGTTGTAGCCGTTCTTTTTGTTTTTCTTTAAGACAATATTGATGATACCCGCCATACTTCCTGAGGCATCGTATTTCGCAGATGGGTTGGTAATCACTTCAACTTTATCAATGATGTCGGCTGGAATTTGATCCATGCTTAGGCTGGTTGGCCTTCCGTCAATAAACAAGGTTGGGTTTGCATTCCGAACTTTCACATTGCCATCAATATCCACTTGAACCGAAGGAATATTGCGCATCACGTCGATGGCTGTTCCACCGGTAGTTACAATATTTTGACCTACGTTAAACGATTTTTTGTCGATGTCCATTTCAACCAAAGCTTTAGTTCCTGTAACAACGACCGCATCTAGTTCTTTGGAATCTTGGGCGAGTTTGATGTTTCCTAAATCCTTTTCGAAGGCAGCCATCAATTTAGCCATCATTTCTGGATCGGGTGCTTGGCCTGGTTTCATGCCACCCATCGGAGGCATGGCGAAGGTTACGGGTGCTTCGTAATTGGTGAAGCCCACAAAGCTGATTTTTAATTTCAGCTTGACATTGATTGGAATCTCTTTGAAATTAAAGTCACCGTTAAGTTCAGCGGCTTGAGCTTTAACCAAAATGTCTTTTGGTTTTTTGGTGGCGGGATCGATGACCGTCTTCAATAAAACAACGGATGCAAATTCGACCGGCTTGCCTTGATCATCTACGACTTTACCAAATACATGGCCCCGGTTCATATCGGGCATTTTGGCTCCGGCTGGAGCTCCTGGAACTTGTCCGATTGCCAAAAATGTGCTAATCGAAACAAGTGTAGATAGAATGAATTTTTTCATTAGGCGGATTGAATATTATTGTACCTCAAAGATACATTGTATGAATTTTGGATACTTATTTTTTCTGCTCAGCGGTAGATTGTATAGATGAATGAGCGGAATGTTGAGTCAGTCATCAGTCGCTAGTCGTCAGTAGTCAGTTGTTTTTAACCTCTTACTTCTTACCTCTCACCTCTTAGCTCATGACGATCTTTTTTCCTACACCAAAGAGAATTGTATTCGCCAGCGCGGCGCAGCCGAAAATAATGATCGCCATGGTGAATGGAGTTCCGTCAAATAACAAGCCCACAAGGACCGAGCAAACTGCCCCCCAAGCCATTTGGATGGAGCCCAACATCGCCGAAGCCGTTCCGGCACCTTGATGGAATGGACGTAACGCTAGGGTA
>JBEDFG010000117.1:0-4601 GCA_041175285.1 Bacteroidota bacterium
CATACACATAAACATGGCCAATGCTGCATGTAGCATGTTGCGTGTAAACAACATGGCTAACCCACTCCCGCAGGTCAATATAACTAATGCTAGAAATGAAACTAAGATGGGTGTCATTTCGCTTCTGGATTATCAATATTAGACGCAGGACGCTGGACGTCAGACGCAGGACTAGACGCTGGACGCTGGACGTCAGACGCTTGACTAGACACTGGACGCTGGACATCAGACGCTGGACTTGGATCTTTTGCCTTCGCTTTAAAACTTGGCTTAAACGCAGGCTTTTTCGCCTCTGAACTAGCAACTGCCTCCTCCGGACTCCGGACTTCGGACTCATTAGACCCTGGACGCTGGACTTCGGACTTCGGACTTTCCACTGCCGACTGATTACTGTCAACTGACAACTGATTACTGACAACTGACGACTGATTACTGACTACCGCCTTCGCTTTAAAACTCGGCTTAAACGCAGGCTTCTTCACCTCTGTGCTAGCAACTGACTCCTCCGGACTATTCTCAACCGACTGACCACTGACAACTGACAACTGATTACTGACAACTGACGACTGATTACTACCTTCTGCCAACTGACCACTCCCCCCTGCTTGCTTCATGGCTTCCTTTTCCGCCACAAACTGCTCGTACAATCTCTTCTTCTCCTCCGCCTCCTCAGCTGTCAAGTTCGCAAATGAAAAATTATGCTCTTTGACTTCAAAAACAGAAAAATCATACTCCGATGTCATCGTCAAACATTCCGTCGGACAAACCGTCGTACACAACCCACAAAAACAACATTTAGACATGTCAATGTCAAATTTGGCCGCATATAAACGGATAGGCGATCCATCTGAGGCATTGCCAACTAACCCCGTCGCTTTGATGGGCTCAATATCAATGCAATCAACAGGGCAAACTTTGACACATTTATCACAGACAATGCAATCATCCATTTCATTGTGTAGCTGATAACGACCGTTATCTGGCGTTGGAATTTCCACATAAGGATATTGCAAAGTCGCAATTCCTGTGGGCTGCGAAAAATATCCAGTATCTTGAATATTATGTTGCGTACGCTGTTTTCGCGCATCCCAAGCATGTTTCCATGTCAGCGCCATCCCCTTTCGGGTACTCTGAATCACTTCCACAATCTCCTTGAAATAGCGTATCATCGTAGACATTAAAAATAAATGGCTGGATAAGATGAAGGATCAGCTTCACGCATCATTTCATAAACGGTATCCACCACATTTTCCACATTAGGTTTTGAGAAATAATCTCCATCAGAACTATAGGCCGGTCGGTGAGGCATGGCAGCCAAACAACGCGCTGGGCTATCCAACCATGAGAATGCCCCTTGCTTATCCAATACTTCTTGCATCATGTAAGCAGATGTACCTCCCGGCATATCTTCATCGGCAAACAACACGCGTTGCGTCTTCTGAATCGATGTTAATATGTGATGATATCGGTCAAATGGCAACAAAGTTTGCACGTCAATTACCTCAACCGAAATTCCCATATCCGCTAAACAAGTAGCCGCTTCCATGACGATCCGACACATCGAACCATAGGTAACAATCGTCAAATCACTCCCCTCACGCAAGATCTCCGGAACACCTAATTCCACCTGAATTTCTAATAAGTTATTAGGCATCGGTTCTTTTAAACGGTAACCGTTCAAACATTCAACAACAACGCCTGGGTCATCTCCGGCCAACAACGTACGATACATTCCTGCCGCTTGTGTCATATCACGCGGCACACAGAAATGAACACCGCGAAGTCCATTGATCAGCACGGCCATTGGGCTACCTGAATGCCAGATCCCCTCCAAGCGATGCCCACGCGTACGTAGAATCATGGGAGCTTTTTGACCTCCTGCCGTGCGGTAATGTAGACATGCCCAATCATCCGATAAAATCGGGAATGGATAAAATATATAATCTAAATATTGAATCTCAACAATCGGTCGCAAGCCACGCATGGATGCGCCAATTCCCTGGCCAACAATACTTACCTCACGAATTCCCGTATCTGTTACCTTAAGTGGACCAAAAATATCCTGCAAACCAGCTAATGTTTGGTTTACATCCCCAATCTTACCAACGTCTTCCCCAAGTATAAATACACGTGGATCTGTCAAAAATTGGGCGAAACTTTTATTCAAAATCTCACGCCCATCTACTAGAACCGGATCTTTGTCATATTCAGCTCGAACGCCTTTGATATGCATCGGGCTATGCGCCGACTCACTCATTTGATGTGAGCTAAACCGACGGTGATTTTTCGTTTCTAATTCATCTAACCAATGACGCAATAACTTGACAGCTGGCCCCTGGAAGAACCGAAAAGCACGTAAAGTCTTACGCCCCGCACGCACTAAATCACTGAAAATCGGATATTGTAATTGATTTAATTCTTCCAAAATCGGTTCAATTAAACCTGGTTCATTGGTCGAATCATACAGGTTTTTGGCAATACGAAGAAAGCCTTTTTTATCTACATCTATGGAAGCCATATAGGCTGCAAATGCTTCTTTTTGATACCTGCGCGCCTCTTTTGTCGCCTCCTCATCGATAGCGACTAAGGTTTCTTCATCAGAAATTCCCGACTGTACTATCCACTCCCGAAAACGAAGATTACAATCGGCATCTTGCTCGAATTGGAGACGTTCTGCCGACTTATATCTTTCATGTGAACCGGAAGCCGAATGGCCTTGCGGCTGCGTACATTCAATAACATGAACTAAACAGGGCACATATTCCTCTCTGGCTAATTTGGAAGCTTTTTGATAAGCCGCCATCAAGCCAGGATAATCCCAAGCTTTCACTTGAAAAATCTCAATACCTTTCTCCGAATCTGTTCGTTGGTATCCTGCCAAAGCCTTTGAAATCGAAGATTTTGTCGTTTGAAATTCAATGGGAACAGATATTCCAAAACCATCATCCCAGACCGAGAAAACGATCGGAATTTGTAAAACACCCGCTGCATTGATACACTCCAAAAACATCCCCTCTGAGGTGGAAGCATCACCTATCGTCGTGAAACAAACCTCCTGTCCACCCTTAGAGAACAATTCGCTATGTACCTGCAAATCAGGGCGTTCCTTGTACATTTTAGATGCATAAGCAACTCCAAGTGCCCGCGGTATTTGGGCTGCTGTGGATGAAATACCAGCCACCGTATTATAGGTTTCGGTTTGATTTAACCATTCCCCATGAGCGTCCAACCAGCGTGTGGCGTGATGATTGTTCATTTGTCGGCCACCCGAATGTGGATCAAAATGAACATCAGGATGTCCGTATAATTGCGCAAAATATTGAGGCCAAGTTAGATCTCCAATCGCGACTCCAATGGTCTGGTCACGGTAATAGCCAGAAATATAATCACCTTTTTGCATGGCATTTGCCAAGGCAATTTGACATAATTCCTTCCCATCCCCGTAAATTCCAAATTTGGCACGACCTGAAAAAACTTCCTTTCGAACGAGTAAACTACATGCCCGACTTATCGCAGCAAGTCGATAATTATCCATTACCTGATTCGGATCAAATGCGATCCCAGGTTTAGAAAATGAATAGCTATGAGTCAAAGACAAGAGTATTTGTTTAATGTAACGTGTAAAAATACAACAAAATCCTTGTCGGCCAAATACGTTCGAATTCAAACTTTTTGAAAAACTCAGTCAATTCTTTTGACGAATCTCGCCATTGTTATAGATTTGTCGCTCAACTAAGTAAACCAATAAAATAACCATGAAGAAATTTTTAGGAGTACTCGCACTCATTTTAGGCTTCGCATTTCAATCAAACGCACAAGGAGCTATTCATTTCAAGTCAGAAAAACACGATTTTGGTAAAATTAAAGAAGGTACTCAAGCCTCATATAGCTTTGAATTTACAAATACAGGAAAGACTCCCGTAGTTATCTCCAATGTTCAACCATCTTGCGGTTGTACAACTCCAGAATGGACGAGAGAGCCAATTATGCCAGGTAAAACAGGTAAAGTAACGGCTTCTTACAATTCAGCAGGAAGACCAGGAAACTTTAACAAAACGATCACCGTAGTTAACAACGGTGAGGTTTCACAGATCATCTTGACTATTCAAGGATCCGTAATTCCGAAGTAACTAACGAATTAAAAAAAAGGCCGACAATTAATTTTGTCGGCCTTTTTTTTGTCCTAATCTCGATTCAGTAAGGCTTTATTTTTCAGCCCGTTAATCCAAGATGCAATTTTGAGCACATCCCCAGCAGGCACATGGCTCATCGGAGCCATCTCTGTGGCGTAATCTGGCCAGTTTTGTGGATTGGGCTTATATACCAAAGCTAAAATCTGTTTATCCGTATAATTACGTTTGGCAATGTCTACATATGACGGACCAACGACCTTTGCTTCTTTCGCATGGCATGCTAAACAGGTATGTTTTTTCAACAAAGCCATCGCCTCCGCATCTGAAATAATCGACTTGCTTTTTGATTTAGTAGCTACGACAGGAGTTACTTTTTCAACCTTTTCTGCCTGCATTTTATTCGCATCAGATACTGCTAACCGCGCTCCGGAAGGAATTTGATTCAAGGTGTAATAAGCAGTTTCATGG
>JBEDFG010000118.1:0-4568 GCA_041175285.1 Bacteroidota bacterium
TTTCGTTTCGCTAGGAAGAACATCCCTACGACAGAAATGATTAGCATACCTAAACTGGCAAGATCTTGCCAACGAAGCATTTCAGGGTGATTAAGTAAGTTGGCCCATGAAGCCGCCTGTGTCCCGGTCCACAAGGCAATGAGTGTTCTGGGAAGCATACCCAAAGTCCCTCCGATAAAAAACTGACGCAAAGGAACACCTAAAAATGCCATTAAGGCGTTGGTGATGGCAAAGGGAAATATGGGCGATAATCGCGCCAAAAATACCCAAGCAAAAGATTGAGCCTGTACATTATTCAGAAAGTCAGCCGCTTTAAACTTCACCCGGATGAGGTCGACGAGTGCATCCCCTTTCATTTTACGCGCCATACCATAACCCAATAAGGAGGCAATGGCATAGGCGATAATTAGCGGTAAGAGCCCCGACCATGACCAAACATAGCCTGTAAACATCGCAAAAAAGGTCGTCGGGCATAAGGCTAAACCCATGATAAATACGGCAATGATCCAAAAAATCACAGATTCCAGTAAGGTAAAACTGGCAAAAAAATCAGGGTTGGACAAGGCAAAATAGCCTAATAATATACTTGAAATAACAGGCAGTGCTCCCATCCAAATGAGGTAGAGGGTTTCAAGAAGGATCCGACGGTTTTGGAGCATAAGGCCAACAAATATACGCTTCTTTTCATAATCCAAGCCCTTTTGTCTACCTTTGCAGGGCATTTTGCCCATTAAAAAACGTCCATGGAAATAGCAATCATTAAATACAACGCCGGAAATGTGCAATCGGTTATGTACGCCTTGGATAGAATTGGGATGAAATATCAATGGACGGATGACGAAAAGGTGATTCAATCTGCCGATAAAGTCATCTTTCCTGGAGTAGGAGAAGCAAGTACAGCGATGGCTTATTTACGAGAAAAGGGATTAGACCAATTGATCCCCACGTTAAAACAGCCCGTCTTAGCTACTTGTATTGGGATGCAACTTTTGTGTCGCGATTCAGAAGAAAATAATACAAGCTGCATGGGGATTTTTGATGTTCCTGTCAAACGATTCGTGAGTACCGATTTGAAAATACCTCATGTGGGATGGAATTCGATTCAGGCTTCCGGCGAAAATATCCTGATGGAGGGGCTCAAAAAAGAGGAATTTGTATACTTTGTTCACTCTTTTTATGCACCGGAGAATCCATATACAACAGCCATTTGTGACTATGTGCAACCTTTTTCGGCTATGTTACAAAAAGACAATTTCTACGCAGCACAATTCCACGCGGAAATCTCAGGCATGGCTGGTCAAAAAATAATTCAAAACTTCTTAGCGCTTTAATTTATGTTCCAACTCATTCCAGCCATTGACATTATTGGAGGACAATGCGTTCGGTTAACGCAAGGAGATTACCAACAAAAGAAAATATACAGTTCCGACCCGCTAGAAATTGCAAAAGCATTCGAAGGTGCCGGTATTCAGCGTTTACATTTAGTTGATTTAGATGGAGCTAAAGCGAAGGAAATTGTCAATGCCGCCGTTTTAGAGCGCATTGCCACAAACACTTCCCTTCATATTGATTTTGGTGGTGGCGTCCAATCTGACGAAATGATTGACCGTGCTTTTTCAGCCGGTGCAGCTCAAATTACGGCGGGAAGTATTGCCGTACGCAATCCAGAACTCGTACATGGTTGGTTCAAAAAATACGGTACAGCTAAAATAATCTTGGGTGCCGATGCACACCATGAACAAATCGCAGTGTCTGGTTGGCAAGAAAATTCAAACATTTCCATTTTTGATTTTCTCACTGACTACCAAGCAGCAGGTGCAGAATATGTCATTTCAACAGATGTAGCCAAAGATGGTTTGTTACAGGGGCCTAGTTTTGACTTGTACGAAAAAATCCAAGTAAATAACCCTGGATTACATATTATTGCGAGCGGCGGAGTAGCCAATTTACAAGATTTGGTACAATTACGGGATATGAATTTATTTGGCGTGATTGTAGGCAAAGCCTTTTATGAAGGTCACATTACGCTGGAAGATTTAGCCACTTTTGCCAAAGAATCCCTATGCTAACGAAACGAATTATTCCATGTTTGGATATTAAAGAAGGTCGGACTGTTAAGGGGACCAACTTTGTGGATTTACGCGATGCGGGTGATCCTGTGGAATTAGGTGCTTTATATGCTGAACAAGGCGCTGATGAATTAGTTTTTTTAGACATCACGGCAACGGTAGATAATAGAAAAACATTAGTCAATTTGGTACGAGAAGTAGCGCGCCATGTCAATATTCCATTTACTGTTGGTGGTGGCATTAGTAGCATCGAAGATGTTTCAGCTTTATTGAATGCTGGCGCTGATAAGGTTTCTATTAACTCTTCGGCAGTCCGTCGGCCGGAACTCGTTGACGAATTAGCTTTACAATTCGGATCACAATGTATTATTGTGGCGATTGATACCCGTTTCGTGGGTGGCGATGATTGGGTTCACACACATGGAGGTCGGAACATAACGGAGATTCAGACCATGACTTGGGCCAAAGAAGTCGAATCACGAGGTGCTGGAGAGATTTTATTGACTTCCATGGATGCTGATGGCACCAAATCAGGATTTGCAAATGACTTAACTAGTCGTATTTCATCTCAATCCTCTATACCCATCATTGCTTCCGGTGGTGCGGGGACGATGGAGCATTTTTATGAGGTTTTTACCGAGGGAAAAGCTGATGCCGGGCTGGCAGCTAGTATATTCCACTTCAAAGAAATTGAGATTATCGAATTGAAAAAATACTTAGCGAACAAAGGAATTCCAATGCGGATTTAATAATTTAACCCTTATGAGTTTACAACCAGATTTTTCAAAAGGCCTAATCCCTGCTGTCATACAAGATGCAAGCACTTTAAAAGTGCTCATGCTAGGCTATATGAACGAAGAGGCATACGCTAAAACGATTGCAGACAATCGGGTTACTTTCTTTTCCCGTTCAAAAAATCGGCTTTGGACCAAAGGTGAAACTTCAGAAAATTATCTGGATGTAGTACGTGTGGCTATCGATTGCGATCAAGACACCATTTTGATCCAAGCAAAACCGGCAGGACCAACATGCCATACGGGTTCAGATACGTGTTTCAATGAATCAAATGCAGATAATGCAGCTTGGTTAGACCAGTTGAAGCACGTAATTCGCTCACGCAAAAATGCATCGGCAGACACTTCGTATACGGCTTCCTTGTTCCAAAAAGGAACGCATAAGGTAGCTCAGAAAGTAGGCGAAGAGGCAGTTGAATTAGTAATCGAAGCGATGATGGACAATGACGAATTATTCAAAGGGGAGGCTGCTGATTTGATTTTCCACTTATTGGTATTATTGGAAGATCGCGGAATTGGATTAGAAGAAATAGTTAAGACATTACAAGCTAGACATCAGAAATAACATGATTGGTTTTATAATACGTTATATCATTATTGCTGGAGTGGTCATGATAATACCCCGATATTTAAAGGGGATTACCGTTGATGGATTTACGACAGCCTTATTAGTAGCCTTAGCTATGGGGTTTTTAAATTCTTTCGTAAAACCGATTTTGAAAATTATCAGTTTTCCGATAACCTTTATGACACTCGGCTTATTTTCACTTGTGATAACAGTTGGGATGGTCTACTTGGTCGAACTTTACATACCAGGGTTTAAAGTAAGCGGATTTATTGCTCCTTTAATATTCAGTTTCGTCATTGGGATAACGAACTCGTTCGTTGGTATGTTTACCAAATAAATTATAAAGGAATCCCTTCTTGGAAGGTAATTTCAGTCGCTATTCCCATGGCACTGAAACGAAAGGCAATCGATTTTGATTGGGAAGGTTTTTGTTGGCAATGAGGTCCTGGCTCTAAAAAGTAGATATAATATTCTTGATTTCGATCTGCGAGTTGCTGAATATCAGGCTTACCCAAAATTTCATCCATATCATTTGAACTCACTCCTTGAAAATTCATTTTATGAGTTTTCAACCAGGCGATTTGTTGGCCACGCTTTCCACCACATGCCCCACGATCTTGCTTAAATGACGCCGCATCAAATCCGCTTAGATCTGGCTGATGCGTACAAGCGCTTAGTAAAAGAACAAAGATGAATAAAATGTAATACTTCATATGGATGAGTTAGAGCACAAAAGTAAAGAAATGTCAGTAAATTGAACCATTAAATTCAGCGCGTGAATATTTTAATCTGTCCCGATAAATTCAAATCATCTCTAACAGCTCAAGAAGCGGCAGAAGCCCTGGCAAAAGGTATCTTAGCGAAACGAAAAAAATCGTCTATACAAATTGTCCCACTAGCCGATGGTGGAGAAGGAACACTGGAAATGATCCAAAATATTCATGGAGGAACCTGGTTAACGCATGCTGTGAATGATCCTTTAGGCAGAACAATAGAGGCAACATATTTATGGCTTGCCGACCAAAAAACGGCTTACATTGAAATGGCGAGATGTTCGGGGCTCCAACTACTTACCAAAAAAGAACAAAATCCTCTTAAAACGAATACGTTTGGTACGGGCGAACTGATTCAACATGC
>JBEDFG010000119.1:0-4504 GCA_041175285.1 Bacteroidota bacterium
AGGTATTCGGTGACGCCAACGGATAATAAACTTTTACGATTTTGAATGGCTTTGGTGGCACCTTTGTCTAAAACGACCTTGCCCGCAATCAGACTACCGGAGGCTAGCCATTTTTGGCGCGCAGTGAGTGATGCCTCCTGTGCCTCGAAAACAGTACCTATTTCTTCCTGGAGGGCATCTACGATTCCCTGACCTTGATCAAGACCGAAAATCACGACCTTAATTCCCATCCGAGTAGCCAAACGAGTGAAGGTTAGTTTAGAAATCATCCCACCCAAACCGGTTGTGGATGTATCTGTATTGACAACGCTTAAAATATCTGAATCAATAGACTGAACATGACGAATGATTTGGCCATTTGCATCTAGCAGACCTCCTACCGAAGTAGAAATTAATAATTTCTCAGCCCCAAATCCCGTGGCAATCAAGGTGGCTAATTCATCATTATCCGAAAATTTCAACTCCACATTACTCACCACATCATTCTCATTCGCAATGGGTATGACGCCACTGCGCCATAATTCTTGATAAGTTTCCTTTAATTGCAAAAACGATTCACGTTCCGAAAAGTGGTGTCTTTCACACAAACTTTGCGCAATGGCAATTCCGTATTTTTGAAAGTAATGACTGTACTTGGCGATCAATATGGGATTACCAATAGCCGCGGCAGCCTTGCGTTCTGAAAGTGTGCCCTTATAATTTCTAAGTGCTGATTTACCTGCGGCAACCGCACCAGAAGAAACCAACACAATTGAATAGGTAGAACTGAGTGTCGCCACTTGCTCCGCAATTTTCGCTAACGTCTGCTCATTTACCTCACCATTGGAATGGGTGATGGAAGAGGAACCGAACTTAATAACGAGAATTGGTTTTGACATAAGGCAATAAATGAAATGCAATTTAGCCCTTTCGGTTGAAATTTGGGCCAAATTTAGGATTAAAATGCAAAATTACACGAACGACTAATGGCCTTGGCTAAGCGTTTCTCATAGGTTGACCTCGAAATTTCAATGGCACCATAACGTTGTACATTGTCGTTCATGAACTGCGAATCCAACTATTCAAAGTCGTTTTGACGTAAAATGGAAATCAAATTATGAAAACATACTTTGGAGGCGTTGGACGCTTTGGTAAACATCGATTCCCCAAAAAACGCCGCACCTAAATGCACACCGTATAAACCTCCCACCAGTTCCCCTTCCAAGTAGGCCTCGACTGAATGGGCAAGTCCCATCTGATGTAATTCGGTATAAACTTCAATTAGCTCTGAAGAAATCCAGGTCTCAGGTTCATAAGGACGGGGTTCCGCGCACAACTCCATCACGCGGCGAAATTGCTGATCGATTCGAATCTCAAAAAAGCCCTTATTTAAAATAGGCTTTAAAGTTCGCCCAGGCTGATACGTATCAATGGGGATGATCGCCCGAGGATTAGGACGGTACCAATTAATTTCACCCGTTTCCGCATCTGCCATCGGAAAAACTCCGGAAGCATAAGCGTAGATCAATTGATCTGTGCTTAAGGAATTACTATTTTCCATGAAATAATTGCGGGTTTATTGGGAATTAACCTTCAAATTAATGAAATTTGGCGCTTAATTGGCGACAAATTAGCGGGTTTATCCGCTGTTTAGCAAGAACATGAAGATAAATAATTCAATGAAATACGTAATTACCTCCGTCCGACGACGAAGGTTCATATTCAGGGTTTGATACCCTGTACGCCATTACGTACTCAACTAATTATTTATTTCTGATTATCATTCATGAATTCATACACAGTTCAAGTCGCCAGTCAAACCCATTTTGACTTAGCGGAATCCATCTGCCACGAAATGGCAGAATCTGCCAAAGCAAGAGGCACCGGAATCGCCAAAAGAACCCCTGATTACCTTCAAGAGAAGATGTCGGAAGGCAAAGCAATCATCGCAACCGATGATGTTACAGGTGAATTTGTTGGCTTTTGTTACATCGAAACCTGGCAACACGGTAAATTCGTAGCCAATTCTGGGTTGATCGTAAAACCAAGCTACCGACAATTTGGCGTCGCCAAAGCCGTCAAAGAAAAAGCATTTGAATTATCGCGCACGCGGTATCCAGATGCCAAAATCATAGGTATCACGACCTCACTCGCGGTGATGAAAATCAACAGTGATTTAGGTTATGAACCGACGACATTTTCCGAATTACCGGTAGATGACAACTTCTGGAAAGGTTGCCAATCCTGTGTGAATTATGATATTTTGACACGAACAGAGCGTAAAATCTGTTTGTGCACAGGGATGATTTTTGACCCAAACCAATCAGCCGTAAAAGTTGAAAAAGATGAGAAGTGGATATTCTTGAAGAATATTGCCGACTTCATGCAGCTGAAAAAAATGAAAGAAAAATTATTAATGCCTTTCCACTCGAAAGGAAAAACGAAGTAAATATGAGCAAGCCGAAAGTAATTTTAGCCTTTAGTGGTGGATTAGATACCTCTTTTTGTGTCAAATATTTGACCGAAGAACGTGGCATGGAAGTGCATTCAGCCTTGGTTGACACCGGGGGATTCTCTCCGGAGGAATTAAAAACGATTGAAGAAAAAGCCTATTCTTTAGGTGTAACATCTCACGTTACGCTGGATGTGGTTGAATCATACTATCAAGATTGCATCAAATTTTTAGTGTTTGGTAATGTCTTAAAAAATAACACATATCCGCTTTCTGTCTCTGCAGAGCGCGTTTTCCAAGCAACAGCTGTGGCAAAATACGCGGCAAAAATAGGTGCAAAAGCCATCGCTCACGGTAGTACTGGCGCAGGAAATGACCAAGTACGTTTCGACGTTGTTTTCCGTATCCTAGCTCCTGAATGTGAGGTAATCACTCCGATTCGTGACATGCAATTGTCACGTGAGGCTGAAATCGAATACTTGAAATCAAAAGGTGTAGTTCAAGAATGGCATAAGTCAACTTACTCCATTAACAAAGGCCTTTGGGGTACTTCAGTGGGTGGAAAAGAAACGTTGACATCCGATGGTTATTTACCAGAAGAAGCGTGGCCAACGCAGTTGACCGAAACAACACCAACTAAAATCTCCCTACAATTTGAATATGGTCAATTAGTGGGAATCGACGGAAAAACATTTCCTAGTACGGTAGATGCTATTCGTGAATTGACTGCTCGTGCGGGTGCCTATGCCATTGGACGCGATATTCACGTGGGCGATACGATTATTGGTATCAAAGGACGGGTAGGCTTTGAGGCCCCTGCCCCATTGATCATCATCAAAGCTCATCATTTATTAGAGAAACATGTGTTGACCAAACAACAATTATACTGGAAGCAGAACATTGGAGATATGTATGGAACCTTGTTGCATGAAGGTCAATTCTTGGAGCCTGTGATGCGTAATTTTGAAACATTCTTGGCTGATACACAAGATAATGTAACCGGAACCGTACATGTGGTATTGTCTCCATATCAATTCCAAGTCACTGGAATTGAGTCAAAATTTGACTTAATGTCATCGGCATTCGGTGCTTATGGCGAAATGAATAAAGCCTGGACAGGCGATGATGTACGTGGCTTCTCGAAAATTGTTTCGAACCAAACCATGATCCATCGGAAAGTTAACGAATCAAACTAATGGCAAAGATCGGAATCGTAGGTGCTGCGGGTTACACGGGAGGTGAATTACTCCGCATTTTGGTCAACCACCCGGATGTTGTTTTGGCATGTATTATGTCAAATTCTCAGGCAGGGAAATTGGTTTCTGACGTGCACACCGACTTATTAGGCTCGACGAACGCTCGATTCTGTGATCACCTATGTCCCGTAGATGTCTTGTTTTTATGTTCAGGTCACGGAGAATCGAAGAAATTCTTAGCGGCAAATGAGATCCCTTGGCATACCAAAATCGTTGATTTGAGCACAGATTTCCGGGATGAATCCGAAGGATTTATTTATGGCCTTCCTGAGTTTCAAAAGGATAAAATCCGATCTGCAAACAAAATTGCCAATCCTGGATGTTTTGCGACATCAATCGAATTAGCCTTATTGCCTTTGGCCTCTGCTGGTTTGATCAAATCTGCCGTACATGTTTCGGCTATTACGGGATCTACCGGTGCGGGTCAAGCGTTATCGCCAACGAGTCATTTCTCCTGGAGAAACAATAACGTTAGTATCTACAAAGCTTTTACACATCAGCATTTAACAGAAATAGGCATGGTTTTGGGGTCCGAGTACCCTGCGCCTAAGGTCAACTTCATTCCATATCGCGGCAATTTTACGCGAGGAATTATGGCAAACGTGTACACCGATTTTGCCGGTACGCAGGAAGAGGCGATGGAATTATACGAGCACTACTACCGCGATTCGCCCTTTGTTTTCGTCAGTTCACAATCGGTCGATGTTAAGCAAGTGGTCAACACGAACAAATGCTTTTTACACTTAGAAGTTCACGAAGGCCAAATTTTAATTAGCTCCGTGATCGACAACCTCATCAAAGGTGCCTCCGGACAAGC
>JBEDFG010000120.1:0-8116 GCA_041175285.1 Bacteroidota bacterium
CCGCGTTACTAAGAAACGATATCGCCGTATAAGTCGAATTCCTCTGCCTTATTGATTTTCACCTGAACAAAATCTCCCTGGCGAGCATATTGTTCTGCCGGAATCAAGACTTCATTATCCACTTCTGGTGAGTCATGTTCGGTCCGGCCTACAAAGAATCCACTTTCCTTTCGGTCAACCATTACTTTGAATGTTTGGCCAATTTTGGCTTGGTTCAATTCCTCCGAAATGCCTTGTTGGAGTGCCATAATCTCATCCGAACGCTCTTGTTTCACTTCTTCAGGCACGTTATCTTCCACCGAATACCACCGAATACGCGTGGGTATTTTCTTCATGAGAATAATTGAAGATGCCTAATCGGTCAAAACGCATGCGTTCTACGAATGAATATGTCTCTTCGAAGTCGGCCTCCGTTTCACCCGGATAGCCTGAAATTAATGTGGTACGTAATGCAATGCCAGGCACTTTTTCACGGATGTCCGTGATCAATTGTTCTGTTTTTTCACGGGTGATTCCACGGCGCATGTGTTTCAACATAGCGTCTGAACCACTTTGAAGTGGCATGTCGAGGTAATTGCAAATATTTTCACGCTCGGCCATAGTTTGCAAAATTTCCATCGGGAAACCAGCTGGATAAGCATATTGTAAACGAATCCACTCTACACCTTCCACGTCAGATAGACGTTCCAATAATTCTTTTAATTGTCGGCCTGATTTTCCTTCACCCTTCAAATCCAATCCGTAAAATGTCAAATCTTGCGCAATCAGAATCAGTTCTTTTGTTCCTTTTTTGGCCAATGACATTGCCTCTTTTACGAGTTCATCCATGGGACGTGAAACGTGTCCGCCGCGCATTAAAGGAATGGCGCAGAAACTACATGGGCGATCGCAACCTTCTGCAATCTTTAAATAGGCGTAATGCGCCGGAGTTGTTAATAATCGTTCTCCTACGAGTTCATGTTTATAGTCGGCCTTCAATGCCTTCAACAAGCGAGGCAATTCATTCGTCCCAAAGAACGAATCGACCATAGGAATTTCTCTTTCTAAATCATCTTTATAGCGGTGAGAAAGGCAGCCTGTTACATATAGTTTGTCAATCTTGCCAGCTTCTTTGGCATCTGCATAACGCAAAATGGTGTCGATTGATTCTTGTTTGGCATTGTCGATGAATCCACACGTATTGACCACGACGATGTTTGCGGTATCTTTTTTTGCTTCGTGGGTAACTTCCAATCCGTTTCCTTTCAACTGGGTAAATAATACTTCGGAGTCTACTAGATTTTTAGAGCAACCGAGTGTAACGATGTTGATTGAAGGCTTTGGACTTACTTTGGTTTTCATACGTGTGTTGAATAAGCGTGCAATTTACGAATAAATTTGGAGGGTTTCAGTGGAAATATTGGAAGGAGGGATACAAGTGTTGATTTCTTTTTTTAGTATTGTAATTCATAAACTTATTTATCCACATGAAAAAACTGATATTAATTTGTGCTTGTATGGCATCGGGTTTGATGGCATTTGGGCAAGGTTTAAACACGCTTTCAAAGCAAGAGAAGAAGGCAGGGTTTAAATTATTATTTGACGGAAAAACGTTTGCTGGCTGGCATACGTACGGCAAACCAGGTAAAGTAGGTGCTTCTTGGACAATCGAAGATGGCATCATCGGATTTGATTTAGCTCGTAAAGATGGGGGCGATTTAATTACAGACGCAGAATATGTTAATTACGACTTTTCGGTGGATTGGAAAATCTCACCTAATGGAAATAGCGGTATCATTTTCAATGTGACTGAAGATCCAGTAAAATATCATAGTACCTACAATACCGGCCCTGAAATGCAGGTTTTAGATGATGCAGGTCATCCAGATGGCAAAATCAACAAGCATAATTCAGGTGATTTATATGATTTAATTAAATCATCTGTCAACGTGACTAAGCCTGTAGGCGAATGGAACACGGCACGTATTGTCAACAATCGTGGTTTATTGCAATTGTATTTAAATGGATCAAAAGTAGTGGAGACGCGTACGGATGATGCGAATTGGAAGGCGATGGTTGCTGGCTCCAAATTCAAAACGATGCCAGGTTTTGGCGTGAATATGCAAGGACGCATTGCGTTGCAGGATCACGGAAATCCAGTTTGGTACCGAAATATTAAGATTAAGGAATTATAAGAAATAGGGGGCTCAAGCCCCCTATTTTATTTTAATACGAAGTAAGTTCATGTCCGACGTGATGAACACATATTTTCCGTCGGCACCACCAAACGCCACATTCGAATTACGATTTCCCGTAGCGATTCGACCTACTAATTTTCCAGCTGAGTTGATGACTAAAACTCCACCAGGGCCTGTTGTCCATACATTTCCTTTGGCGTCCACTTTCATTCCATCGTAACCGCCGCGGATACCTTCCTTAGCAAGTTCGGATGCGTCAAAGAATAATTTACCTTCACCTAAATTTCCTGCTTTATCTACGGGATAGGCATTTATTAGTGTTGGTCGCTCAGAGGTTCCTACATACAAAATGCTTTCGTCGGGATTGAATGCAAGTCCGTTCGGTCGGCCTAAATCTTTAATCTGTAAACTGATTTCTCCTTTCGTGTTGATTCGATATACTCCTTGAAAATCGAGTTCTTTGGCCGGTTCTGGTTTGCCGCGTCCAGGTAATCCGTAGGGTGGATCGGTGAAATAATAGTCGCCGGATTTTTTCTGAACGAGGTCATTGGGACTGTTCAATTGTTTGCCTTCGAATGTATGTGCGAGGGTTTTCTTTTGTTCAGGATGATTGAGTGGCATTTCAGCGATGCGTCGATCACCATGTTCACAGGAAACTAAATTTCCTTTGGAATTAATAATAAGACCATTGGCCCCTGGTTCTTCGGAATAAACGCCGGTTCCTGTGAAGCCTGATGGTTTCAAGAATACTTCAAGTCCTTTGGCTTCGGACCATTTGTGAATCGTGTTTTCAGGAACATCAGTGAAGAGTAAATAGCCTCCTTTTTTTACCCAAACGGGTCCTTCCGACCAGGTAAATCCATTGGCTACGATTTCAATTTTAGCGCTTGTGTCTAGCAAAGCATCTAATGCCGCATCGTAGCGATGTATTTTTCCGATTGTTTGGTATTGTGCCATTGCGTTTACGCCCAGGCTCATCAACCCAAAAACGAATAATATTTTTTTCATGTTACAAAAAAAATGGGCCGAAGCCCATTTGATTAAAGGTTATGTTTTTTGAGTTCTTTGACTGCAAAATCAGCCGCACGAGCGGTTAAAGCCATATAAGTTAATGATGGGTTAACACATGAAGTTGAAGTCATGCAAGCACCATCAGTCACGAATACGTTCTTCACAGCGTGCAATTGGTTATTGCCATTTAACACGGATGTTTTTGGATCACGGCCCATGCGAGCTGTTCCCATTTCGTGAATAGCCATACCTGGGTAAGAACCGTTGTCGAATGCACGAACGTTTTTCAAGCCTGCGCTTTCCAACATTTCTTTGGCATCTTCCATCATATCCTTACGCATCTTTTTCTCGTTTTCTTTGAATTCTGCATCGAAAACAACCACAGGAATGCCCCATTTGTCTTTGGTCGTTGGATCCAAATACATTTTGTTTTCGTGGTATGGAAGCGTTTCTCCAAAACCGCCTAAGTTCATTGTCCACGGTCCTGGTTTCGTCATCGCATCTTTGTAATCTGATCCGAAGCTCATATCGTTTACGCCACGATTCCAGCTTTGACGTGATCCACCACCTTGGTAACCAAACCCACGTAAATAATCACGTTTGTCGTTTCCAATGTTGCGGTAACGAGGAATGTAAATACCATTCGCACGGCGGCCAATGTAGTATTTGTCTTCATCGCCTTCCCAAGTACCTGCAGCACCTACGCGGAAGTGATGATCCATTAAATTATGTCCTAATTCACCTGAGTCATTACCTAAACCATTTTGGAAACGAGATGATTTTGAGTTTAACAACAACGCAGTAGAGGCTACGGTTGATCCACATACAAAGATGATTTTCGCATAATATTCACGGACATCTTTGGTAACGGTATCAATAACGCGTACACCTGTTGCTTTTTGCTTCGCATTGTCAAACAAAATTTCAGATACCACTGAATCCGGGCGTAAGGTCAATAGACCTGTTTTCGCTGCTGGAGGTAAGGTACAAGATTGTGTACTGAAATAAGCGCCATAAGGGCAACCTAAACGACATTTATTGCGATACTGGCACGCAGAACGGCCAATTTTCAGTTGTGCTTCTTTGGCTTCAGATAAGTTGGCCACCCGACCAATCGTCATATTACGGCCTGGGAAGTTCTTTTCGATGCGCTGACGCACTTCTTTTTCCACGCAGTACATGTCCATCGGCTTCAAGAATTCAGAATCCGGTAGTTGCGGTAATCCTAATGCTTCACCTGAGATACCTACGTGTTTCTCTACGTATGAATACCAAGGGGCAATATCTTTGTAGCGAATTGGCCAATCAACAGCGATGCCGTCTTTTAAATTGGCTTCAAAGTCGATGTCCGACAAACGATATGTTTGGCGACCCCACATAATTGATTTTCCGCCTACGATATCGGGACGGAACCAGTCGAAGCGCTTTACTTCTTTATAAAGTGAATCGGAGTCGTTCATCCAATATTTCTCGGTCATCTCGCGGGAAAGTTTTGGGTGCGAGGCCTTTTGCTCGTTGGTCAGTAAACCATTGTATTTAAAATCCCAAGGATCTTTGTAGCTAGGTTCGTAGGCAGTTACGTGGTCGAATTTCTTACCTTTTTCAAGGACAAGTACGCGCATGCCTTTTTCAGTTAATTCTTTGGCGGCATAACCACCGGAAACTCCAGATCCTACCACGATGGCGTCATAGGTCATGGATTTGATTGCGTCAATATTCAGATTCATAGTGCCCACGTTTTTTGAGTTGGAGATAATGGCATGCAGCCGTCAAATTTGCCTGGAATCGGAAGGTAGTCCAAGGCCTTGGTTGCCCCGATTTCAGATGTAAAATATCCGGTAGTGGTCAATTCCTTGATCATGAAGAAGAAGGTTGGTTGGCCCTTTGAGCTTTTACGAGCCGCATCGGATTCTAACATGCACGTGGTTAGTGCGTCTTTGCGTTGAGTTAAAGTCGCTGCAGCAAATCCCTTACCGAAACGTGCTTGGCAGTCGGCCTCTAATTTTGCTAAACCTTCTGCAAACACTTTTTGGCTTGCTTCTGGATAACAATCTTGCACGACGCGTACGATGAATTTTTCAACACCAGCTGCTTTGGCTCCTGGTGTATCGGTTGTAGGAATGATTAAATCAGCTATTTCAGCTACAAGAGAATCTTGTGAAGCTGAGAATTGTACAAAGGTGGGATGTGATTTTTTTCCCTGAATGCCGGCCATGGCGGGAGCGGAAATCATGCCGCCCATTAGGATGGCTACCCGCTGGATGGCATCTCTTCTGTTTACGTTCATAGTTAGTAGGATTTTACAAGTCAAATATAGGATTTTTTTTTACGTTGCCAAACAGCTATGAGTTCCGTAGCTTTGCCAAACCTTACAGGATTGGCAAAGCTCAGTTCAATAGAGAAACGAAATTTATTGTATGATCATTGTATCAGTAAACGCATTATCTCAACAAATACAGGCGGCTATTGCCCATAAATATCCCGCCACGGAAGCAAAGGCCATTGCGCATGCGTATTTGAACATGAAATGTGGCGTGAATACCCTGGATATTTTATTGGAAAAATCGGTGGAGGAACCTGAGGGATTTGCAGCAGACTTGAGCCAACTTGCCGCGGGAGTACCCCTACAATACGTGACAGGGAAGGCTTATTTTTTTGATCGATTATTTTCCTTGAATGCAGCTACGTTGATCCCGCGCCCAGAAACAGAAGAGCTGGTTAGTCACGTTTTAAAATTAGTAGGGAACGAAAATAAACGGGTTCTAGATGTCGGGACCGGTTCCGGATGCATCGCGATCTCATTAGCCTTAGAAGCACCTCAATTACAGGTCAGCGCCTGGGATGTAGCTGTAGAGGCGATCACGAAAGCTCAGGAAAATGCAGATTATTTAGGAGCGCAAGTCTCATTCAAACATCAAGATATTTTTGATTGGGAACAAGATATAAATACCTGGGA
This sequence comes from Bacteroidota bacterium, assembly GCA_041175285.1. Lineage (GTDB taxonomy): Bacteria > Bacteroidota > Bacteroidia > Cytophagales > Spirosomataceae > Aquirufa. Next base: position 6,145 of record JBEDFG010000120.1, read on the forward strand.
TATCATTGTTTCGAATCCTCCTTATGTATTGGACGCAGAAAAAGTGGAGATGGAAGCACATGTGCTCAATCACGAACCCCATTTGGCCCTATTTGTGTCTGATGAAGATCCATTAATTTTTTATCGGGAGATTGGCGAAATGGCTCAGCAGCGTTTAACGCCCGGTGGATTTCTGTGTTTTGAAATCAACCGAGCATTTGGTAAGCAAAATGTTGCTTTGGCAGAAGCGCAAGGTTTCGAAAATATTCAATTATTGAAAGATTTTCATGGCAATGATCGCATGCTTATTGCGCAGCGATCGTCTCATTAATACCAATCAAGAAAGCAAAATCTTTGGCAATATCCTTGAATCGTTTGTAACGACCAGAGGCGCCGCCGTGACCGGCCGACATATCGCAGTCGAGCAATAAGATATGATGATCTGTTTTTAATTTGCGGAGTTTTGCAACCCATTTAGCAGGTTCCCAATATTGAACTTGAGAATCATGTAATCCCGTCGTGACGAATAAATGCGGATAATTTTGTGCGACCACATTATCATAGGGGGAATATGATTTCATGTAATGGTAATGTTCTTCGTTTTTCGGATTTCCCCACTCTTCCCATTCGCCAGTCGTTAATGGAATTGTTTCATCTAACATCGTCGTCACCACATCTACAAATGGTACGGCTGCAATCACTCCGGCGAACAATTCGGAGGCCATATTGATTATTCCACCCATCAGCATTCCGCCAGCAGATCCACCTTGTGCGAATAAGCGGTGCGCGTCAACTTTACCTACAGCTATCAAATGCTTTCCACAATCAATGAAATCGGTGAATGTATTCATTTTGCGCATCATTTTCCCGTCCTCATACCAGTGACGCCCCATTTCTTGTCCACCACGTATGTGTGCGATCGCGAAAGCAAATCCACGATTTAATAAGGATAGCCGACTTGATGAAAAATAGGGATCCATACTGTAACCGTATGAACCATAGGCATAAAGTAGGAGTGGGCCTTTCTGGTATCCTTTTTTATAGACCAAAGAAATAGGTACCTGTACACCATCGCGCGCGGTGGCCCACAAGCGCTCCGATTGGTATTCGTTTTTATAAAAGCCTCCCAGTACGCGATCCTCCTTTAATAAAGTGGATGCTTTTGTTGTGGCATCATATTCCAAAACCGAGTTTGGGCAGGTTAATGAAGTATAATTGTAGCGAAGGGTATGACTCCGATAATGTGCATTTATGCCAATATTGACTTGGAAAACGAATTAATTGAATTTGAGATAATCCATTTGTCTTAACCTCCAGTGCAACCCATTCGGTAGTCGCATCGAAATCCTCGATGAAAACGTCGGGACGATGTGCCACCACCGTTTGCCATTGAGATTTGTCGGTCGGGCCAACTTGTGGGCAGGCCATTAACTGAAAATTCGTTGCATCCTGAAAATTGGTGCGAATCAAAAAACGATCCAACTGATGTTCAATGAAATATTCCAATCCACGTTCGCCGGGATGAAACACCTCGAATTTGCCTGTTGGGTTGTCCGTTTTCAACATCCGATATTCGGAATAAACACCTTGTTGGCTCGAAACGGAAAAGATATATTCCTTCGATTTGCTCCGGCTCAGTCCCATGTAACATTCCTCGTTCTTCTCCTCATAGACCAAAACATCTTCGGTGGATGAAGTGCCCATTTGATGGCGGAATACTTTGGAAGCTAATAAGGTTTGTGGGTCGCGAAGGAGATAGAAAAAGTATTGAGAATCTGATGACCAAGCATAGGATCCTCCTTCGGTATTTTCAATTTTATCGGCTAGCAATTCCCCTGTTGCTAAGTTTTTAAAGTAAACCGTATAATTGCGCCGACTCACTGTATCGGTTGCGTAGGCTAGGATTTGGTCGTTATCTGATAAGGCCAAACCGCCTACGGCGAAATAGGCTTCATCTTTGCCCAGCTGGTTGCCATGCAAAAGAATTTCTTCT
>JBEDFG010000121.1:0-4724 GCA_041175285.1 Bacteroidota bacterium
CTGACCCGCAAAGGCGACGCTTCGAGCCCATGTCCCTTACCCTAAATCGTTTTGTAAATTCCCTTAAAAAACATTAATTTCAATCACTTAATTAATACCCGTAATCCTCTTCTATGAAAAAAATATTACTTCTCTTCCTTTCATGTTCGATCGGAATACTAGCATCAAGCTCAATTCCATTAGGTGGAGAGGAATCATTGGAATCCGTCTTCAAACGTATTAAAGAGGAGGTAGACCAGAATTCAAAAGCATACACAACATTAGGAGAAGCCTGCAAAAAAATCGGACACCGATTAACAGGAAGTGCAAACGGTAAAAAAGCGGAGGAATTTGCGTTTCAATTATTCAAAAGCTACGGATTTCGTGATACTAAATATGAAGGTTTTCAAGTAGAAGCCTGGGCACGTGATACGGTGACTTTATCCGTTGCTCCTCCCAAATCAGATGACTTTAGAGAAATTAAAGTAGTCTCATTGGCCTTGACGCCGGTTGAGGCTAATATCACAGGAACCATGATCGACTGTGGCAATGGACTAGATGCCGATTTTGCTGCTAAAAAAGACTTGATAAAAGGGAAAGTTGTCCTAGCTAATATTGGCTTACTGAATGCTGAACCAGGTACGCGGAATTTGCACCGCTCAGAAAAAACAGCCTTAGCCATTCAATACGGGGCGATTGGTGTCATATTTGTCAATACCGTAAAAGGTGAAGTTTTGCTAACAGGAACAGCATCGGTGACAGGAAATCTGATTTCGATTCCGGCGGTTTGTATCTCTCTGGAAAGTGGTACTGAATTACGGAAATGGCTTGTGGAGCAACCGGGATTATTGAGCATGATCGAGATGCATAATGTAAGCCAACCGATCAAAGCTCGTAACGTGGTAGCAACTTTAAAAGGTGAAAGCAGCAAACTACGTCATGAAAAAATAGTCATTGGTGGTCACTTGGATTCTTGGGATTTAGCCACAGGTGCCATTGATAATGGCATCGGATCTTTCTCTGTCATTGATATTGCTCGTACCTTCAAAGCCCTTGGATTAAAAAGCAAACGCACCATCGAATTTGTTGCTTTCATGGGGGAAGAAGAGGGATTATTAGGATCTAAAGCATACATTGAACGTGCTAAGCGTACGGGCGAATTAGACGAAATCGTCTACATGATTAATCTGGACATGGTTAACAATGTATATGGATTCAATGCGGGTGGCCGTGATGAAATGCTTCCAATTTTGAAGGAAATTGGCGATAAAATAAAATCGATTGATGCGAAATTTGGCAATGAGATTCACAACTCAGCGGGACTACATTCCGATCATCAAGTATTTTTAATGGAAGGAATTCCGGCAGCAGACCCTTTGGGAAAATTGACGCGTTCTGTATTAGATTGCTACCATGCGAATTGCGATTCTTTTGATTTAGTGAATAAATCTGAAATGGAGAACAATGTTAAATATACATCCATGTTACTCTATGCATTGGGAAATGCCCAAGCGATTCCAGCCAAAAAACTAGATTTCTATTCAACACGTGATTTTTTCATCAAGCAGAACCTACGCCGCGAGCTAGAATTAGGCAATGAATGGCGTTGGGGGAATAACTAAAAAAATGTATTTTTACACTTTATTGACCTTTTGTTAGCACACATGAATTCTTCGAATCCATCTTTTTTTGATCACGACATGGAAATGATTCCTGAAAACTCGTTTAAATCTATCATCAAAGTTATCGGTATCGGTGGTGGCGGCTCTAATGCCGTTAAGCACATGAAAGAGATGGACATCAAAGGTGCAGACCTGGTTATTTGCAATACCGATTCGCAAGCTTTGGCTTCCAATCCGGTTCAAACGAAGATTAAATTAGGCCAACAAGGTCTTGGTGCGGGAACGGATCCGGAAGTTGGCCGTCAAGCCGCATTAGAGTCGCGCGAGAAAATTCAACAAGTCTTATCGAATGATACGCAGATGGTGTTTATCACCGCGGGTATGGGTGGCGGAACAGGAACTGGTGCAGCACCTGTTATTGCTGAAATCGCTCGAGAGAAAAATTTATTGACTGTTGCCGTTGTCACTGCTCCATACAAATGGGAAGGAAGAGATAAAATCCACTTTGCCATGGCTGGAGTTGACAAACTAAAAAGCTTTTGCGATACGGTCATCGTAGTCATGAACGACAAGTTAGCCGAACATTACGAAAACCTACCCATGTCAGATGCATTCTCTAAAGCTGATGATGTATTGGCCAAAGCCGTCAAATCTGTCGTTGACGTAATTTCAAAACCAGGTGATATAAATACGGACTTCATGGATGTGAAGAAGGTATTGACCAATGCAGGAAAAGCGATGATGAGTTCTTCGTATGGTGAAGGTGAAAATCGGGCAGGAGATGCAATTGAAGAGGCATTGAAATCACCATTATTGAATTCTCAAGAAATCAAAGGTGCTAAACGCATCTTGGTAACGGTTTCGACATGTAGCAAACGTCCTTTGTTGATGAAGGAACAAAATACCATTATCAATTACTTGAATGAGCGTATTTACGCCCAAGCGGATATGGTGAAGTTTGGCTATTCGACAGACAATGATCTAAATGAAAGCTTATATTTAACAGTAATTGCCGCAGGTTTTGAGCATGAAGAAGATGGCTTTAATGATTACTTCAAAGGAAATAAATCCAAGCCTTACGCGCAAGGAGAATTTGAAACTCAAGAATTAATTCCAGGAAATCCGATCACGCTAGAGTCTGAAAATTTAACAGAGGACGAGCGTTTCAATCAAATGGTCGCACAATATGCCAATGGGGGAATTTCAGAAATGGAATTTAATGTCCCTACCTTTAAGCGTAATCATTCTGAACTAATTTCCTTAGAAACGATCCGACAAGAGGATTGGGTCGTGACAGATTTATTCGAAAACTAATTCAAACGAATTTGTTGAATAGCTTGGCGGATGATTTCCTCACTCGCCAACGCTACCTCAAATTCCGAAATTTCTGAAACGCCGCCCATCGAAATTCCAGGCCTGCGATATTCCATTAATGAATTACGAACAGTTCTTGCACTTAAGTGAATGGCATTGACGCCAATTTGCTTGAAAAAGGTGCAGTTTTGAGGGTTGACCCCACTGCCAGCCATTAGTTGAATGCGTCCATCTGCCCGCTCTACCATTTCTGCCAGCGCTTCTATACCATCCATCGCTTTGTCTTTTTGACCTGAACTTAGGATGCGTACAAATCCCAATTGGATTAAGCCTTCCATGACTTCTATCGGATTACGCGCCACATCAATCGCTCGATGACAAGTCAGATCTACTCCCATGGCCACCCGCTTCACCTCCTTTAAAAAATCAATATCCAAATCGCCATTAGGTAATAATGCACCCACCACTAAACCATGAACACCGGCAGCCACTAAATCGGCGGCTTCAGCAAGCATGGTTTGTTTCTCCGTCACATCATAACAAAAATCACCACCCCGAGGTCGAAGCATCGCATGGACCTCCAACGTCGTATCCGCTAATACACGTTTCACTAATCCTGTGGAAGGAGTTGTCCCGCCTTCATATGGCGAAGCACAAAGTTCAACGCGATCTGCGCCTGCTCGATCAGCCGCCAAACAAGAAAAGAGAGAATAAGCACAAACTTCAACGGCAATTTCTTGATTATTTTTCATAAAAACAGGCGATTAAACGTCATATATGCGTCTTTTTGAGATTTATTCAAAATTTAAAAAATAAATCTTTTATAAATATATTTTTATTTTACTTTTGCACACAGATCAATTTGAAATACTAAAATTACAAATCATATGTATTGGACACTAGAACTTGCCTCCTATTTAGAAGATGCGCCTTGGCCAGCATCTAAAGATGAATTAATTGACTTCGCGATCCGTACAGGATCTCCTTTAGAAGTGGTTGAAAACTTACAAGAGTTAGAAGACGACGGACAACCTTTCGAAAGCATCGAAGAAATTTGGCCAGACTATCCAACGAAAGATGACTTTTTCTTCAACGAAGACGAATATTAATTAAGAGGCGAAAGCCTCTTTTTTGTTGGCCCTAATCTCCGCCGCCAACCGTTCGTTGCGCAATCCAATCCCCCACCGACGCATCAAAGTATCATCCCAACACGTCGCCATTTCATGCTCCTTTTGATAAGCTAGCTCCCCAGCCACATAGGGTAATTCTGGATGCAAGCGAGTCAGATCTAAGGCCAACAATTCAAATGCTTGTGAACCGTATGTTGACCATAAATGAACTTGAATATCCGCTGGCAAATTTCCTGCTTCAGACATAAATCGGGTTTTCTCGTTTTCATGCCCACCTACTAAAATATGATCTTGTGTTCGACAAGGAGTCACAGCTTGGTGTAACACCTCGCGTTCTAATTCATCCATGGTATCAGCAGCCATCACGCGATAGGTTGTCCATTTCCCTCCCATGATGCTCACCATCCATTTCCCTCCCATGATGCTCACCAGTTTACTCCGACCATCCACTTCCACCTCATGATCACGCACTAAAGACTTGGTATCAGTAGATAAAGCGTGATCTAAGGCCACCTGCAAAAGAGGTCTTTGGCCTACAAACGTGGCGCTTACGTCACTTAAATATGCCTTTTTCGTTGAATACCGGTTAAAATAATCTAGTAAATAATCGACCTCTGCGGCTAAAATCTCAGGAGACTCAGTCAATTGATCGGGGTCGTCGGTGGTGCCAACTAACACA
>JBEDFG010000122.1:0-5310 GCA_041175285.1 Bacteroidota bacterium
ACGTCCTGAAATCTACACGATGGGACACCGTAATCCATGGAGACCAAGTTTAGACTCAAAAACAGGATTTTTGTATTGGGGTGAAGTTGGCCCAGATGCATCCGTTGACTCGGAAAAGGGTCCACGTGGCTATGATGAATTTAACCAAGCCAAAGGCCCAGGATATTTCGGTTGGCCATACTTCATCGGAGATAACAAAGCCTATGCAGATGTTAATTTCGAAACGTTGGCAATCGGACCAAAATTCAATCCAGCTGCGCCTGTGAATGAATCACCTAACAATACAGGTTTGCGTGAATTACCTCCAGCTACGAAGGCGATGATTTGGTATCCATATGGTACATCAGAGGAATTCCCTTTAGTAGGTTCATCGGGACGTTCTGCGACGGGTGGTCCGGTATTTCACCGTTCAGATTTTCCAAATGCCAAGCGTGCGTTTCCTGCATATTATGAGGGTAAATGGTTGATCGTTGAATTTATGCGTGGCTGGATTATGGCCGTAACCATGGATGAAAATGGTAACTACAAATCAATGGAACGCTTTATGCCAAACACAACTTTCGGTTCTGCCATCGATATGGATTTCAGTCCTGAAGGTGATTTATATGTATTGGAATATGGTTCTGCTTGGTTCAGAGGAAATGAAAATGCGCGTTTAGTTAAGATTGAATATCAAGGTGGAAATCGTAAGCCGGAAGTGGTAGCGACAGCTGCCAACAAAGCAGGTGCGGCTCCATTCAAAACGACGCTTTCATCTGAAGGAACGAAAGATGCTGATGGTGACAAATTAACGTATACTTGGACCGTGAAAAAAGCGGGTAAAGTGGTTAAGTCATTAGCAGGTGCTTCGCCAGCATTGGCATTAAATGAGGCAGGTAAATATGCCGTAACCTTGAAAGCGACAGATTCGAAAGGTGCAAGTAATACAGCTGCTTTGGAAATTTTAGTAGGTAATGAGGCTCCGGTAGTAGATAAGGAGCCAACAAATCATTCTATTTTGCTGACTCAGCACCCAAATACAAGGTGAAAGTAAGTGATAAAGAAGATGGTGAATTAGAAAAAGGAATCGCTGCGGAATCAGTAGCGGCTACGCTGGATTACATTCCATTTGGTTATGATCCAATCGAAATGTCTCAAAGTCACCGTAAGGCAGATTCAGATTTATTTGCTTCTGCAGGATTACGTTTGATCAATAAGAGCGATTGTAAGTCTTGTCACCAATTGAACGTTCGTTCAGTAGGACCTAGCTACAATGAAGTATCTGTGAAATACAAAGGTCAAAATGTGATAGATCAATTAGCTGATAAAGTGATTGCTGGTGGTATGGGAGTTTGGGGCGAGCATGCGATGTCTGCACACCCATCTATTTCGAAAGCAGACGCCAAGCAAATGGTGTCTTACATTATGAGCTTAAGCGAGCCTAAGGCATCGAACAAAATTGCGTTGAAAGGTGAGCTAGCTTTAGTGAAACCAGAAGGACAAAAATCTACGAAAGGTGTTTTCGTTGTTCGTGCAACGTATGTGGACAAAGGCAACAAGAAAATCGCTCCCGTGCAAGCTGAGAAGTGGGTATTCTTACGTGCTCCACAGTTGGACGTTGAAAAAGCAGATGTAACCAAAGGTATCTTGCAATTGATTACACCAGGTCGTTCGACGAACATGGTGGGTCAAAATCCACACTTAGGTTATAAAGGTTTAGATCTAACAGGAATTTCAACCATCGAAATTGCAGCTTCTGCGCAAGCACGTGCAAACGCTGCAGGTGGTGTGATTGAGATTCACTTAGATTCGCCATCTGGACCGGTGATTGGTCAAACAAATGCAATAGAGGTTTCCGCACAAGGTGGATTTGGACCTCCACCATCTGCGACGCCAGGAAAAGGTGCACCGCTTGGAACACCAGTAGCGAATGCAGCACCAGCTCCAGCAGCGGCAGCAGGCGCACCGGCTGCGGCTCCAGCCCAACAAGCACCACGCCGTATGAATGGGCCAGCTATTCAAAAAGTAGCGATTACAGCGACAACAGGCGAGCATGATGTGTATTTTGTGGCAGTAAATCCGAAGGCTGCTGAGCAACAAATTGTTGTGCAGATCCAAGGAATCGAAATGAAAAAATAAATGGATTAAAGTAGTTCAAGGGCTTACTTGTCTTTTAAGATGAGTAAGCCCTTTTTTTATGCGTTATACTTTTGTATTCCTATTGATTTCCTCGAGCTTGTTCGCTCAAAAAAATATCACCGCAGCTTCAGATGCCACTGCTCCTTTGCATGCTTTGCAGCCAGATTATCCGACGCCCTATGGTGCCACTAAACCAGAGGAGGTGCTCTCGGTCGTAAACCGTGTGTTTTCCTACCTAGAAGTGGCTACGCCCAATCATTTTGTCCATAAAACCACAGGGGCTTTTTGGTCACCCGGCCAACCATTCGAAGATCAAACCGTATTTTCCAAAGGTGATTTCAGGCCAATTTCCTACGAATGGGGTGTAACCTACTCGGGGATGTTGGAGCTTACGCGCATCACCGGATCTCCACAATACAAAGATTATGTTTTCAATCGCCTCAACTTAATTGCCTCTGCGATTCCGGCTGCCCAGAAAAATGATGCCAAACATGTGTTACACGGTTTAATCCATCCGCGTGCGTTAGATGACATTGGAGCGATGGGAATGGCCGTTATTAAGGCCAAAAAGGCAGGTTTTACAACCGACATGTCCTTTGTGACCAAACGCGCTTCTGATTTTATTCTCAAAGAAGAACATCGTTTACCTGACCGCACCTTGGTTCGTATCCGTCCGCTGCACCACACCATGTGGTTGGATGACGTGTATATGGCCATTCCCGCGCTGTTACAATTAGGAGAATATGATGAAGCGGTATTTCAATTCAATTCATATCGTAAGCGGATGTTTAATCCGAATCTCAATATTTACATGCATGGCTATTTAGTGGATGCCGAAGAACATCCGGAGTTTCATTGGGCTCGTGCGAATGGGTGGGCGTTGTTGACCACCTGCGAAATGCTGGAGTTTTTACCGGCGAATCACCCGGCAAGACCTGAAGTGCTCAAGCAGTTAAAGCTTCATCTCAAAGGCTTGATGTCCTATCAAGACGGAACCGGTTTTTGGCATCAATTGATCGATAAAAATGACTCGTATCTAGAGACATCGGCTACCGCAATTTATACCTATGTGATGGCCAAAGGTATCAACATGGGTTGGCTCGATCCGAAGACCTATGGCCCTGCGGCCTTGTTGGGCTGGAACGCCGTGGCCTCCCGTGTGAATGAAAAAGGTCATGTGGAAGGCACCTGTGTGGGGACGGGTTTGGCATGGGATCCGGCGTTTTATTATCACCGACCGATTTCCCCTTTTGCGGCGCATGGATATGGACCCGTTTTATTGGCGGGTTCTGCCATCATGGAATTGGTGCAGGCGAAAAATTATCAGATAAATGATTCGGCGGTACATTTGAAATAAACTTTTTACATACCTTTGTGCCGTGAAAAGTGCCTTAGCCCTGTTGTTGTTTATTGCCATGCAACTTCCCTTGATCAATCAATGGGGTGCTGTCGCATATTACCGGGTTAATCAGGATTACATCGCTAAGAATCTCTGCGAAAATCGCGACAAACCGATGATGAATTGTAATGGTCAATGTTACCTGGCCAAGCAGTTGAAAGCAGCGGAAGAAAAAGAGCAAAAATCGAATTCGGAGCGATTAGAAAAGATGCCCGAAGTTGTTCTAGCGTTCCAGTCGATTCAACCTATTTTCAGTGCCTTATTCGTTCAAATTCCTGTAGCAGAAGATCATTTCGCTACGCCTACATTCGTTATTACTAACGACCTTAAAGGTTTTTTCCACCCACCTCGAGCTTAATTAAATTGATTTATTTACCTGCATTTTTCAATGTGGGCTTGTTTCAATTTAATTAAGATTTCATGAAAAATATCCTATTATTCATGGGAATGCTGCTTTCGTTTGTGGCTAATTCCCAACAGTATACCGTGAAGGTATTAAACTCAATTACCAACGAGCCGATTGTGGGCGCATCGTTAAAACAAAATTCAAAAGTTATTGCCATCTCGAACGAGCGAGGTGAATTTAAGATTGGAGCTACATCGGGCGAGTACGAAGTATCAAGCCTTGGATTTGTAGCTAAAAAAATAACTAATTTCCAGGCTCCCATTTTGTTAGAAGAATCTACGCAAAACTTGGATGCGGTTGTGGTAACGGCTTCCCGACAAGCGGCCACGCGGGCGGAGACGCCGGTGGCCATTCATAAAATTGGATCCGCTTTGATTCAAGATACGAAGGCACTTCAATTAACCGAACTTATCAATAAGGTTCCAGGAGTGGTGATGTTGGACTACCGAAATGAACAACATGGGATGGGAATTCGTCAACCCTTTGGAACGTCTGCTTATTTCCTGTATTTAGAAGATGGTCTTGCCTTGCGACCTTTGGGGGTGTTTAATCACAATGCCTTGATTGAAACGAATCTTCAAGGATTAAATTCAGTGGAAGTAATTAAGGGCCCAGCATCTTCACTTTATGGTCCTGAAGCTGTAGGTGGTGCCATTAATTTAATTACCAAAACAGCACCAGGTATCCCAACCGCTCAAATTGGATATCAAATGGATCAATGGGGCTACAAGCGTATTCAATTTACAGCAGGAGCTCAGTTAGGCAAAAAATGGTCGATTATGACGGGAGGCTACGTGGCTCGCCAAAAAGATTCTTGGGCATCTAATTCAGATTTCGATAAGTCATCCATCAATGTGCGCGTAGATTACCAATTGACGCCTAAAACAAAACTTTGGAGTTCATTTGCGTATAACGATTATTTCTCGCAAACGGGTGGTAATATCGATAGTACGGGTTTCTACTCTCGTACGTATAAAAGTCCTGCGGATTTCACCTACCGTTCTTCTTTTTCATCGCGCTCTCGTTTGACTTTGGAGCATAAATGGTCGGAGAAAGCAAATTCAAGTTTAACCGCTTTTTACCGGGATAATGCTTTAGGTCAAAATCCTTCGTATTCGATTTCGTGGTCATCACCATCCTTGACTGCTTCTGGACAAATCAATCAGAATAGCTTTACGAGTTTTGGTTTGATGGGACAACATACCCAAAATTTCGAATTTTTGAATTCAAAATTAGTGGCCGGATTTTTGTTAGATCGATCTCCCAATGACTATTGGGCGTATAAAATAAATTTAGCCGCAACGCTTCGTGCGGATAAAAAGTCGGTGGAGAAATTCACGATTACGCAAGTCTTGCCATCGACTTTCCTAGGAAATTATTCGGCCGT
>JBEDFG010000123.1:0-7530 GCA_041175285.1 Bacteroidota bacterium
ACTTGGTTCCCGATTTGTCCGATCCTCACGTTTGAGTATCGGTATTTTTTTTACCCATTTGGCCAATTGGCTGGGACCTTTCTCCCAAACCCAGACCTGGGCGTATTTTTGATACGTTTTTAACAGCACACCCCCTCTTGCCAACAATAAATAGGGTTTATGACCCCGAGCTGCCTCCGCTTTAATCCAATGTAAAAGCACTAATTGCGCACCTGCGCGGTTGGCATCATGACCCACAAATAAGACCTTGTTTGCCATGAAACTAAATTAGTTTGACCAACTAGCCCCTGGGCGCATGTACACCGCACCTGGTTTTGTTGCCTCCTCAGGGTGCGTAATATGCCATTCAAATTCATCTCTAAAGTGACGAATTGCCGCAGCCACTGGCCAAGCAGCCGCATCACCTAAAGGACAAATAGTATTTCCTTCAATTTTCTTAGCTACGTCAACTAACAAATCGATATCCTCCATTCTTCCTTTACCTGTCTCAATACGCTTGATTACCTTATCCATCCAGCCAGTACCTTCACGGCAAGGTGAACATTGTCCACAAGACTCATGGTGGTAGAAACGTGCAAAAGTTAAAGTATTATGGACGATACAAGTTGTCTCATCCATCACGATAAATCCACCTGAACCTAACATGGTACCTGACGCAAATCCTCCTTCAGAAAGTGACTCATAGGTCATTAAACGTTTCTCTCCAGCTTCTGTTGTCAAGATATTCTCAGCCGACAAAATAGGCACAGATGAACCTCCGGCAACAACTGCCTTTAATTTATGTCCATCACGGATACCTCCACAATATTCGTCTGAATAGATAAATTCCTCGACGGTAATTCCTAAAGGAATTTCATAGACACCTGGTTTTTTGATATGACCCGAAGCAGAGATTAATTTTGTTCCTGTACTTCTGCCTAAACCAATCGCCGCGTATGCATCTCCTCCGTTATTCACGATCCAAGATGTCGCCGCAATGGACTCCACATTGTTGACAACGGTTGGACTTTGCCACAAACCTTTCACCGCTGGAAAGGGTGGCTTATTACGTGGATTACCGCGCTTACCTTCCAATGATTCTAACAAGGCAGTTTCTTCACCGCAGATATAGGCACCACCACCAGGCTGCACAAATAGATCTAAATCATAGCCAGATCCTAAGATATTTTTACCTAATAAACCTTTGTCGTAAGCTTCTTGAATTGCTTTTTCAAGTATGTTGATCACATACATTAGCTCGCCACGAACGTAGATATACGAGGTATTCGCTCCTAATGCAAAGCTGGAAACGATCATTCCTTCAATCAATGTATGTGGAGATTTCCACATCAAATAATGATCCTTAAACGTACCCGGCTCAGACTCATCCGCATTACAAACCAAGTAACGAGGTACACCTTCCGGTTTAGCCAAAAACGACCATTTCATGCCTACAGGGAAACCTGCACCACCACGACCACGTAATCCAGACTTCTTTACCTCTTCCGTCACCTCATCTGGCGTCATCTTTTTGATCGCTTTCTCCACCGCCTTGTAACCTCCGTTTTTCATAAAAACGTCGATCGTCTCAATTCCTGGTACGTCAATATGTTGCGTTAATATCTTCATCCTCGGCTTATTTGCTTAATTCTTCAATAATCTCATCTACTTTCTCATTCGTCAAATGCATGTAATACTTCTCGCGAATTTGGAATACAGGACCCCAACCGCAAGCAGCTAAACATTCAACCTCTTTGATCGTAAACTTACCATCCTTCGTTGTCTCACCTGTTTGGATTCCCAAACGTTTCTTCAAGTGGTCATATACTTCAACACCACCCATGAGGCAACAAGGACCTGTCCGACAATACTCAATCACATGCTCCCCTACCGGCTCTAAATGAAACATGGTATAGAAGGATGCAACCTCATACACTTCGATCGGGCTGATCGAAAGTAAGGAAGCCACGTAATCCATCACGGCTGGAGAGCACCATTTCCACTCAGCTTGCGCAAGGTGAAGGATGGGCAATAAAGCCGACTTCTGTTTCCCGTCCGGGTAACGTGCTATAATTTTTTTAACTAATTCCAGCGTTTCTGCTGGGAAAACAATGTTGCTCATGTCTTAAGTATCTAACTCTCCCGCAATAACATTCATAGACGACATCGTCACAATGGCATCCGATAAACTTGTTCCTTTGATCATCTCTGGGAACGCTTGGTAATATATAAAGCCTGGTCGGCGGAATTTCAAACGATATGGTGTCCGACCTCCGTCAGAAACCAAATAGAATCCCAACTCACCATTTCCACCTTCCACGGAATGATAAACTTCACCCACTGGTGCATCGATTTCTCCCATCACAATTTTAAAGTGATAAATTAATGCCTCCATGTTGCGATATACATCCTGCTTTTCTGGCAAATAATAATGCGGTGCATCCGCGTGATAAGGACCTGCAGGCAGATTATCCATAGCTTGTTGGATAATCCGTAAACTTTGCCACATCTCCTCTTCACGAACTAAGAAACGATCATATGTATCGCCCTTTGTTCCTACCGGTACATCAAATTCAAAATCTTCATAAGAAGAGTATGGATTCATGGCACGAACGTCATAATCAACACCAGCTGCACGTAAATTTGGACCGGTAAAACCGTAGTTCAATGCACGCTCCGCTGAGATTCCTCCCACGTTTTGCGTACGATCCATAAAGATTCTGTTACGCATGACCATCCCTTCGAATTCCTTCAAGGCAGCCGGTAATTCTTTCAGTAATTTTTGAATCTTTTCGATGGCTACAGGCGTAAAATCACGTTCCATACCACCAAAACGACCCATATTTGTCGTTAGACGTGCACCGCACATCTCCTCATAAATCTCATAAATAAATTCACGCCATTGGTACACATACAAGAAACCCGTTAAAGCTCCTGTATCTACCGCAAGAATGGAATTACAAACAATGTGATCCGTTAAACGCGCTAATTCCATCATGATCACGCGCATGTACTGCGCACGTTTAGGAACTTCGATGCCCAATAATTTCTCAACCGTCATATGCCAGCCCATATTGTTAATCGGAGCTGAACAATAGTTCATCCGATCCGTCAAGGTGGTGATTTGGTAAAAAGGGCGACGCTCTGCGATTTTCTCGAAAGCGCGGTGGATATACCCAACCGTCTGCTCAGCATCTACAATCGTCTCTCCGTCCATCGTTAGGATGTTTTGGAAAATGCCGTGTGTCGCTGGGTGCGTAGTCTTATCTAAACCAACGTTGGGGTTTTGTACTAAGGCTATTTCAGACATGTCTAGTTATTATCGTCCAAATAATTCATCAATTTTATCGTGACGCGTCGCGTCCTCTAAAGGATACTCTTTACGCATCGGATGGTAATCCATCTCATCCATATTCAGGATACGTGTCAAATTCGGGTGGCCATCAAAAATGATCCCGTAAAAATCAAACGCCTCACGCTCCATCCAATTCGCCGTTGCATATAAACCAGTAATTGTTGGAAAATGCGGTGCCTCGATCGGCGCATAGGCCTTAATCCATAGACGCACATTATTTTCCAAACTATGTAAGTGATAAATCACCCCAAGTTCTTGACCTTTGGCATCCGGAAAATGAATCCCTGCTAAATCTGTTAAAAACTGAAATTTGAAAGTTGGATGTGCATATAAAAAGTGAATCATCGGCACGATCGTCTCGACCGTCGTTGTCACTTGTAAAATCCCATGCGACTCCCCAATGCCATAAACGGCATCTGCTCCAAATTGAGCAAGTAGCGCATCTGTGATTTGTTGATTTTCCATGTTATTATTCGATACCGTATGAAGCCAATAACGCCTTATACTCAGGCTCATTTCTGCGGCGTGTAGATTCTTTTTTAGCTAATTCTTGGATCTGCATAAAGCCATCTAAGATTTGCTCAGGACGTGGTGGGCAACCAGGTACATATACGTCGACAGGTATAATCCGGTCAATGCCTTGCAAGACAGAATAAGTATCAAAAATACCACCTGAACATGCACAAGCGCCAACTGACAATACCCAACGAGGCTCAGCCATCTGCAAATAAACTTGCTTAACCACGGGAGCCATTTTTTTAGAAATCGTACCCATCACCATCAATACATCGGCCTGACGTGCAGAAAAGCTCAAACGCTCCGCGCCGAAACGACCAATATCATAATGAGATGCCATGGTGGACATAAATTCAATACCACAACATGAAGTAGCGAATGGTAATGGCCAAAGTGAATTGGCGCGCGCTAGGCCGACTAAATTATCCAAACTTGTTGCAAAAAAACCTGCTCCTTCAATTCCAGGAGGCGCTTCTGCAACGTTTACTGTAGACGAATCACTCATATTTAATTAGCTTTTGAAATAATAAAACAAACCGAAAACCGGATTGTTTATTTCTCCCACTTTAAAATTCCTTTTTTGATAACGTAGACAAAACCGGCTAATAATAAGCCCATAAAAACAATCATATCATAAAAACCTGTCCAAGACAATTCTTTGAAATTTACTGCCCAAGGGTACATAAACACGATTTCTATATCGAATAGAACGAACAAAATTGCCACTAAGAAGTATTTAACTGAGATCGGCGTACGTGCATCTCCAATTGATTCAATACCACATTCAAAGGTATCGTCTTTCTTGGCCGAATGTCTTTTAGGACCCAATGTGTGGGTGGCTACCATGGTAGCAACAATAAAAGCTAATGCCGCAAGTAATTGAACAAATATCGGAAGAAAGTCCTGTGGTTGATAGTTCATAAATAAGGCTACAAAATTGAAGCCGCAATTTACTCACATTAATCTAAAAGAGAAGAATTTTTCGCAAAAATACTTTGGCAAAAAGCCTAAAAATAACAAGCCACCGCTCTTTAAAATGATTTTTCCAAGGGATTGCTCAAAATCCGAAAAAAACCTGTAATTTTGTCCGGCAAATAAGAGTAGTTACACACTCCATTCAATTATTTGCTATGCTTGATTCCAACAAATTTCTTTTTGAGGCCCTAACTTACGACGACGTATTGTTATTGCCCGCGTATTCAGAGGTTTTACCACGTGAGGTAAGTACTCAGTCTCGCTTAACTCGAAACATTTCACTTAATATCCCGATCGTTTCCGCTGCAATGGATACGGTTACAGAAGCTGCGCTAGCTATCGCTTTAGCGCAAGAAGGTGGAATTGGAATCATTCACAAAAACATGACGATTGATCAGCAGGCAGCTCAAGTTCGCAAAGTAAAGCGTTCTGAGTCGGGCATGATTATTGACCCAGTGACCTTAAAAGACAACCAAACCTTAGGTGATGCGCAACGCATCATGAAGGAATTCAAAATAGGCGGCATTCCAGTTATTGACAATGGAGGCAATTTGGTAGGGATTTTAACCAACCGTGATTTACGTTTCCAAAAGCAAACATCGCGCCCTGTTGCTGAGATCATGACCAAAGACAATTTGATCACGGCGAAAGAAGGAATCAGCATGGAAGAGGCCGAAAGCATTTTGCAAGAATACAAAATCGAAAAACTTCCGATCATTGACAAAAACGGAAAATTGATCGGTTTGATTACCTATAAAGACATTTTAAAACGCAAGTCTCACCCATTGGCATCCAAAGATTCGTTAGGTCGTTTGCGCGTAGGTGCTGCTGTAGGTGTAACGCCTGATCTACTTGATCGCGTTCAAGCATTAGTTCAGGTGGGAGTCGATGTTATTTCGATTGACACTGCTCATGGACATTCGAAAGGGGTAATTGATGCATTAAAATCTGTCAAAAAAGCATTCCCGAATTTAGATGTTATCGTAGGTAACATTGCCACAGGTGAAGCTGCGCTTGCGTTAGCTAAGGCAGGTGCCGATGCTGTCAAAGTGGGCGTAGGCCCAGGAAGTATTTGTACCACTCGTATCATTGCGGGTGTGGGTATGCCGCAATTAACTGCCGTTTATGAAGCTGCGAAGGCCTTAGCATCTTATGATGTGCCTGTTATTGCAGATGGTGGAATTCGATATTCAGGCGATGTTGCCAAAGCAATTGCTGGTGGAGCAAGTACGGTGATGATGGGTTCATTATTAGCCGGAACGGACGAGGCGCCAGGTGAGATGATCATTTTGGAAGGTCGTAAATTCAAATCGTATCGCGGTATGGGTTCATTGGAAGCCATGGAAGATGGATCAAAGGATCGCTATTTTCAAGATGCGGAAGATGATATCAAAAAATTAGTTCCAGAAGGAATCGTGGGACGAGTTCCATTCAAAGGTTCAGTCACTGAGATTTTATACCAAATGGTAGGTGGATTAAAAGCCGGGATGGGTTATTGCGGAGCTTCTTCTATTGAAGCTATGCAACAAGCTAAATTCGTTAAGATCACATCCGCTGGGGTGAAAGAAAGTCATCCACATGATGTGAGCATTTCAAAAGAAGCTCCGAACTATTCAGTGAAATAAGATTTTATACCAAATAAAAAAGGCCTCGTTCATCGCGAGGCCTTTTTTTATGCTTGATAATTTTGAATCGTATCGACGAAGCACTGAACTTTATCGGGATGGATATCTGGATAAACCCCATGCCCTAAGTTGGCAATATACCGCTGCGTCCCAAAAGCTTTCAACATGGCTTTCGTTTCAGCTTCAACTGTTTTGAAATCGCCATATAATGCACATGGATCTAAATTACCTTGTAAGGTTTTATTGGGTCCAACTAATCTACGTGATTCTGCAATGTCCATATTCCAGTCTAGACCAATGGTTGCACAGTTTAGTTGGGCCATTTCTTCACGGGCAAAAAAGGCTCCTTTGGCAAATAATGTGACAGGAACTTCCGAAATCGCATCGCAAATTTGCTTGAGGTATGGCGTAGAAAACGCACTATATTGAGCTGGAGACAAGATTCCTGCCCATGAATCAAAGATTTGAAGCAGATTGGCACCAGCCTCTACTTGTGCTTTCAAATAGGCAATCGTTGAGTCTGTAATTTTCTGTAAAAGTGCATGTGCTAACGCAGGATCTGCGTAAAGCATTTTTTTAGCTTGCGAAAAAGTCTTTGAGCCTTTGCCTTCCACCATGTAACAGAAAATGGTAAATGGTGCACCCGCAAAGCCGATTAAAGGTACACGACCCGCTAATTCTTTTTTGACGATTTTAATGGCGTCCAACACATATTTCAAATCTTCTTCCGGATTTGCATCCCGAATTTTAGCTAAATCAGCTTTAGAGCGAATGACATCTGGAAAGACAGGTCCTTTCTGCTCTTCCATCAAATAGGGCAAACCCATCGCTTCAGGAACAACTAGGATATCGGAAAAGATGATCGCAGCATCTACTCCAAAACGGTCAACCGGCTGAATCGTTACTTCCGCGGCCATTTCTGGATTCGTCGCTAAGCCAATAAAAGAACCCGCTTTCGCACGTACTTCTCGGTATTCTGGCAGGATGCGACCGGCTTGACGCATCACCCAAACGGGAACACGTTCTACAGGTAAGCCTTGCGCGGCACGAAGCAGGAGGTCGTTTTGAAGTTTTTCCATA
>JBEDFG010000124.1:0-9247 GCA_041175285.1 Bacteroidota bacterium
ATCAATCGCCGTTTGAGGGATTGGGAAAACACGCATGTTTTTATTGGTGTTCGTTTTCTCAGTCCAAGCATCTTCATACTTACCGAAACGAATTAAATCTGTACGACGTTGCAATTCCCAATAGAATTCGAAACCACGCTCACGTAATAACAAATCTAAGTTAATGCTTGAAAGTGCTGATGCTGCCGAATTGGCTGTACGAGATTGACGAACTTTATTTACATCAACCAAAGCACCCGCAGCATCATTTGACTTACGTAATTTAGCTTCTGCACGCATCAAATAGACATCCGCTAAACGAACAATCATGATGTCTGCCTCGCCAAAGTTACGGCCAGAAGAAGACTTATCTGAGAATTCATATTTCTCTACGCGATATCCTGAACTGTAATCACTACCAGCCGTTGTAAAGTCAACCTGCTCTGTGTGATTCACCATTGGATTTCCTTTACCACGGGTGTTAACGATCTTTCCTACTTGTAAAGACTTGCCATCTGCACACTTCACAAATGCTCCACTTTTGTAAATCAATCCGTATTGTTGGCCACGTAAAATTCCACGGTCAATTTTATACGTCGCTGGATCTACACATTGATTGTCTTCTTTCTTCACATTCTGCTTTGTAAAGCGCGGATCAGCTACAGCTGGATCAACAGACCCATACGCTGAAACCCATGATTGATAGAAAGTAGGCGTAATCGCTGGACCATCCGTTCCATTCGCTGCCGGATAAGCAGGTAATGGACGCTGATCATTCGCTAAGGAGAAATACGACATACGGTTATGTCCATTCAATTCAGCCCGTTGATCTATCGCAAAAACTAATTCTTTATTCGTGTGATTCGCATTAGAGAAAATATCCCAGTAATCGGCTGATAACGCATATTGACCTGAGTTGATGATCTTGTCTGTGTATTCAACCACTTTGTCCATATCCTCCGCTTTGTGCGTAGCTGTTCCATAAACATCGCGCCAAACCGCTGCGTTTAGATGCAAACGTGCCAATAAGCCCCAAGCACCACCTTTAGTTAGGCGACCTGGACCAGCAGAGGTAGATAAAGTCGGTTCAACAGCCAATAACTCACTTTTGATGTAAGCGATAGCCGCCTCTCCACGCAAGATCGTTGTTACTTCACTCAAATCTTCTTTTGAGAATGCCAAACCAAATAAATCCAACATCACCATGTTGTAATAAGCACGCATACCACGCGCTTCAGCTAGGTATAATTTCGCGTTTGGATCGTTGTTTAATTTCAATGAATTAATCACCTGCAAGTACTGCATTCCACGTATTTCTTACGTTTGGATCCGTACTTGTCGTTTCATGTTTGTGCAATGACAAATAGATACCATTATCACCCCAGTCCGTACCACCACGGTAAGGCAAAATCGCCTCATCCGTCGAGATCTCTTGCAAGGCGAACAAGGTAGTGTGTTGGAATATCGTAGGCAACACGGCATACACCGGAGCGATCATTCCATCTGCAGCTTGCTTATCCGTCAAACCGGCTGCATTGTACTCATCGAGTACTTTTTCATTCAAATCGGAGCAACCTACTAAGGCTGTCATCCCTACCATTATCATGGCTATATTTCTTAACTTTTTCATTTCTATGTAGGTATTCAAATTAGAATGTAAGATTTAAACCAACAATCACAGATTTCGCTTTCGGGTAGCTTAGGTAATCAATACCATAAGACAAGACACCGTTGATTGAGTTATCCTTGTTTACTTCTGGATCATATCCATCGTATTTCGTTTTAACCCAAAGGTTTTGGCCAGTTACCGATAATCGTGCGCTTGAGATAAACTTGCTAATGCCCATTTTGGCAGTTGGCAACTGATAACCCAACGTCAAGTTGTTCAAACGAAGGAACGCAGCATCTTTCAAATAACGTGTTGAAATAGGCGCTGCATTGTTAATCGATTCTTTTGAATCAGCAAAAGCTGCAGGTGTTACGTTTGTGTTCTTCGCAATCTTCAATTTGTAGAAGGATGCATTCGCTGTATTGTCATAGATTTTGTTTCCAGACACACCATTGAATTGTAACGAAAGATCAAATCCTTTGTAAGATGCATTTCCAAAGAAGTTGTACTGCGTCGTAGGCAATGCTGTTCCTGCTGCAATACGATCTTTATCTGTAATGATTCCATCACCATCTTGATCTTTGTATTTACTCATTCCCTTATCATCAAATCCAATCCATTCTTTCAAGAAGAATGTACCAATCGGCTGACCATTGATATAACCATTGATCGTCGCTGAAGTCAAACCAGAACCCGATGCAGATCCTGATGGGATCACTGAGTAAGGAGAACCTTTTACTTCATTGTTGATCAACGTTAAGTTACCACCTACGTTGAATTTAATGCCTGATTTCGTTTCGAATTTATAATCCAAATCCATCTCCACACCACGATTTAAGATTTCCATGTTAGACACATTCGTCCACACTGAACTAGCTGGCTGAACTGGATCCGCTGGAATAACTTCTAGCAACATATTGGTGGACACCTTATTAAACGCATCAATCGAACCTGACAATGCCCCGTTTAAGAAAGCAAAATCCAAACCTACGTTCATTTGTGTCGAAACTTCCCACTGAATATCTGGATTCGCTAAACGTGAATACGTGATACCTGCAGGATAGCTACCTGTCGACTCTAATGGATATGACGTTGACGAACCAACAGTTGCTGTAAATAATGGCTGGGTAATTTTTGGTGGAATTTCTTGGTTACCTGTTTGTCCCCAGCCTCCACGTAATTTCAAGTTGCTCACAGAAGAATTTTTCAAGAAAGGTTCTTCTGAAATTCGCCATCCTAATGAGAATGAAGGGAAAATACCGTAACGGTTGTTCGAACCAAATTTAGACGAACCATCCGCACGAACAGTCGCTGTCGCTAAATACTTATCTTGGTATTGGTAGTTCAAACGTGTGTAGAACGACTGCAATTCATTGATAAAGGCAGAACCTGCTGGCTTATTCGTAGCCAATGTTAATTCCTGACCAATACCTGGATTGTAGATTGGCTCCGTAGGTACAATTGGGAATTTATTGATACTAAACGTACGCCATTGGTATTGAATTTTTTGATAAGAATGACCTACTAAAGCCGCAAAACTATGATCACCTAAATCAAGGTTATACGTTAAATAGTTTTCAATCAAATTATTCAAATTACTTGTGTTATAGGTATCTAAACGACCATCTACTTTTGGAACGTTACTTGCTAATGTCTGCACATCACGTACCGAAGTTGAGTTGTCATAACCAAAGTTCATACGATACACCAAACCTTTTGTCAATTTCACAGATGGTGAAATGTTGGCAATAAAACGGTTCGTTGTATTGATATCTTTAAACAATTGCAAGGTTGTCAATGGGTTAGATTGACTGACAAATGTTGCTGGCGTTTTTCCATCTTGAGCGTACGTTGGAAGCGTTGGGTTATTCGAAAGTGCCGTACCCAATAAACTTTCAATCGATGGACGCTCATTAACCGTATTTGAGAAGCTTAAATTAGCATCTAAGTTTAAACGATCATCCCAGAACTTTTGATTCACAT
The DNA here is from genome assembly GCA_041175285.1 of Bacteroidota bacterium. Taxonomy (GTDB): domain Bacteria; phylum Bacteroidota; class Bacteroidia; order Cytophagales; family Spirosomataceae; genus Aquirufa. Next base: position 3,572 of record JBEDFG010000124.1, read on the forward strand.
TCATGCGGCCTGTCAAACGATCTAATTGATTGTTTTTCAAAATACCTTGTTGCATTTGTGCACCGAATGCAGCGTAATAAGTCAATTTATTCGCACCACCACCTAAGCTTAGGTTATAATTCTTCGTCATCGCTTGGCGAGTAATTTCTTTTTGCCAATCGGTATTTGCGCCAAAATCTTCTAACGTTCCGTTGTTAGCCACTACTTGCTTACGGAATTCTGTCGCAGACAAAACTGGTAAAGCACGAGCGATGGAACTTACGCCAACTGACGTAGAAAATTCAATTTTAGAGGTACCGGATTTCCCTTTTTTAGTTGTCACCAAAATAACACCATTCGCACCACGTGAACCGTAGATGGCTGTGGCAGAAGCATCTTTCAATACGTCGATCGTTTCGATATCTTGAGGGTTGATGAAGTTCAACGGATTACCACCGCCCGTTGTTGAGTTATCTAAGGCTAAACCGTCGATTACAAACAATGGAGTAGATCCCGAACGAATACCTCCAGGACCACGAATCGTGATTCCTTGAGATCCACCTGGCTCACCCGTTGCTGAAGTTACATTGACACCAGCAACCTTACCTTGCAATAATTGCTCCGGGGAGTTGATGATACCTTTATTAAATGCCGCACTGGCCACCGATTTCACGGAACCTGTTACGTCTGTTTTCTTTTGAGTACCGTAACCTACCACAACCACTTGTTCTAAGTCGGCCGCATTCGGCGCTAAAGAAACATTGATCGTTGATTGAGATCCTACCGTTACTGTTTTGGAAGCATAGCCCACGAATTTAAATTCGAGAACCGCGTTGGAAGGTACAGCAAGGCTATACTGACCAGCTGCATCCGCAGTAGTTCCTTTGGAAGAACCTTTAATGGAGATAGAAGCACCGGCAAGGGCTTCCTTCGTGCTTTCATCGGTTATTTTTCCGGAAACTTTAATTCCTTGTGCATAAACCGAATTGGTCTGCATACAAAGTAACAGGATGGCGCTAGCTAATAGGAAAACCGCATGGCGGCTTTGCATCATTAGCTCATGCGCACGTGTGCGTACGAGTTGTCTCATAAATGGATTGTTTAAGTTGGTAAAGAGGCAAATGTATATTGGTATAATATGGCTTAGATTACATAAACATTAAGCTAATGTTATCTAATTAATTCTCCGAATTTTACAATTTTAATCGGAGACACCAAAATTATCTTGTAAAAATTAGACAACCGGAACAAATTTTTGACAGAATTACTCAATTAATTTTCCGTCAGTTGACGCTTGAATTTGTTCCAATGAAACCCCAGGAGCCATTTTAATCAGCTTAAATCCACCTTCAGGAAGGATATCAAAAACGCCTAAATCGGTGACAAGTCTTTTGACACATCTGACACCCGTAAGGGGAAGAGAACATTGTTGAACCAATTTAGATTTACCGCTCGGCGTTACATGCATCATTGCCACGATTACGAAATCTGCGGCAGCCACTAAATCCATGGCTCCACCCATGCCTTTGACCATTTTTCCAGGTACTTTCCAATTGGCTAAATCCCCATTTTCAGAGACTTCCATCCCGCCCAAGACTGTCACATCCATATGTTTACCTCGAATCATTGCAAAACTAGCTTCGGATCCAAATACGGAACCACCGGGTTCTATCGTGATGGTTTGCTTGCTGGCATTGATGATGTCTGCATCCGCTTCTCCCGGTTCAGGAAACGGCCCTATGCCCAATAAACCGTTTTCCGATTGCAAGATGACTTTCCGGTTAGCCGGAATGTGATTCGCCACGCGGGTAGGAATCCCAATCCCCAAATTCACATAATCCCCATCTTTAATTTCATTGGCAATCTGTTCAGCTATCCATTCCTTTTTTATTTCCTCTGGACTGAGGTCGGCTTGCATAGGTTGATCGTGGTGAAATGTTAGATGTTCGATGGGTTTCACGTAATCCTTCCCTTGAAAAATACGCTGTACATAAATCCCTATGAATTTGATTGGGATCTAGCGTTCCAGCTGGAACTAATTCCTCCACTTCGGCAATAGTGATTTTACCAGCAGTCGCAATGACGGGATTGAAATTTTGGGAGGTTCCACGGTAAATGAGATTACCATCGGTATCCCCTTTCCAGGCTTTGACAAAAGAAAAATCAGCTTGAAGAGCAGTTTCTAAGAGGTACTCGGACCGAGAAAAGGTGCGTTTTTCTTTGTTTTGGGCTACTTCGGTCCCCACACCTGCGGGTGTATAAAAAGCAGGAATTCCGGCACCACCAGCTCGAATGCGCTCAGCGAGTGTTCCTTGGGGCACCAGCTCCACTTCCAATTTCCCATCAATGAGCAATTGTTCAAACACATGATTCTCGCCAATGTAGGAACAGATCATTCGGGAGATTTGATGATTGCCCACAAGCAATCCCAAACCAAAATTCTCCAGGCCGGCCTCATTAGAAATACAGGTGATATTTTGAGTACGTTTTTGTAATAAGGCTTGAATGGCGTTTTCAGGAACGCCGGTTAACCCAAAACCGCCGAACATGAGTGTGGACCCATCGGGAATATCGTGTAAGGCAAGGTCGGCTGATGGGAAAACTTTGTGCATGGGTTGTTTATTTAACCGTCGTGTAACACTCCACATTCGGGTGCAACCACAAGAATGACGCTGGACAATCCGTCGTGATTTGCTTCGTCATGATCTGCTTGAATGCCGCTTCCTTGCCGTTACCAGTGACCAAGAAAATGATCTTTTTCGATTGCAAAATTTCCTCCATGCCCACACACAAACCAAACGCTGGTTCAGCACCTTGTGATAATGCTGGGTCATGTTGGATCGTAGATGGTGCCAAGGTAGCCTTATGGAATTTGGCATTTAAATAAGATCCTGGCTCATTAAAAGCGATATGCCCATTTTTGCCTAATCCCAAAATACAAATATCAAATGGGCCTTCCTGAGCAATCACCCCTTGCATACGTTGGCATTCTGAATCCGTATCCGTCATATTGGTATCAAATCCGAAATACCTCATTTCAGGAATAGCTAATGGCCCCAATACATGTTGTTTTAAATAAGATTCGCAAGAATCAGGATGCTCCGAAGGAATGATTCCCCACTCATCCATTTTCATGACACGCATCTGCGCAAAATCCGCTGCATGTTTAGCCATTTCCGCGTACATCCCCGTAGGAGAACCACCCGTAGCCGCACAAAAAAATAAAGAAGGATTTTCACGCACAGAACTTAAAATACTCGCGCTAGCCAGTTGGCTTAATTCCGCATAATCAATCGCAGTCGTAATTTTCATATCAAAAATGTCTCAATTATCAGTACAAATCTCGTTTACACGTTAAAATTCGCTAATTTCGAATTACCAACCTAGTTCTAAAATATACATTAATGAATTTACCCTCCCCAGCCACATGGACTCATGTAGTCTATGTAGGTCTTTTCTGGCTATTCGCCATTTCTCCTCCCCTATTCGCTCAAAATTGGACCATCCAAACAGGAACCAATATTACCCAATACCAATTTACAAATTCCAGCGGAACGCAATTAGCTTCCATTCGTCCATCATCAGGTAGACATTTGGAAATTGGCTATCAAAAAATACTCCTAGACACCTCCAAACTACTCCTAAAAACCAATGGAGCCGCTGTCTATTTTGCTAATCACAGCACGCAAGCCAAATTGCTGAGTATGCTTCGATTAGGAATGAATGTTTCCTCAGACCAATTCAATGCTTTAGGCAACGTTGGCATAAGTCAATTTGCCTATCAAACAGAATTTGTTGGCATCGGCTTACAAGGGGGTTTCCAACTACCATTTGGCAAAAAAATAGCATTAGAAGCCATGGGTAAAATGAATGGGCATTCCCTGATTCAAGGGAATCAAGTAATTGACACCCAAAATTTAGACCTAACGAAAGATGCTCAATTCAATGGCCTACAGGTGTTAGCTGGCTACTTGATTCAATTCAACTACCGAATCAATTCATTCGTGGGACTTCATTTGGGCTACCAATCCATGCAAAGCATCGGGGTAAGCGACGTAAATAACACCCAATTGGCCTTTAAACCCCAATCTGCGTTTGTTGGCATCCGCCTTTTCCCTAACTAAATCTACCTAAGCCATGAAAAATATAATACGTACGCTCATTTTGCTATTTATCAGCTGGAACAGCTGGGCGCAAAATACGGGCATCAACTACCAAGCGATTATCTTGAATCCGAATCCCGTTGAAATTCCGGGCACATTTATTCAAAATCAAGCACTGGCACAAGCCAAAGTCACCATTCGATTTACGATCAAGTCGGGCAATACAACCGAGTTTGAAGAGGTCCATCAGACAAAAACCGACGATTTCGGTCTTGTCAATTTAACGATTGGTACCGGTGAGGCGCAGGCAAGTAATTCTACATACCGAGAATGGAAGGCGATTATTTGGAACGCACAAATTAAATCGTTGGTCGTTGCCGTTAAATTTGAGAATTCGGCCAACTTCATCGAAGTGAGTAATCAGACCTTCAACTATTCGCCATATGCATTATATGCCTCATCTGTTGAATATGCCAATGTGCAAAATGCCCCCAAAAAATTGTCCCACTTTGAAAATGATCCAGGTTACCTAATCAAACAAGATTTAAAACCATTGGAAGATAAAATGGCGGCAAATGAAAAGGAGATGGCGAAGCAATTTGTGCTGGTAGAAACCCAACGAATTAGTCTTGAAAAACGCCTTGAATCACAAGAAATTCAAATCGGAACACAAGCGGCTGGGCTTCTTGCTGCAAATAAAACATCTGAGGCTATTCAAAGTCAAGTCACACAAAATTTCAATACGCTTAGTAGCCAACTGAATGACCAACGCGCACAAACGACCAATCAATTCAATAGTTTAGGCGGGTCATATGAATCGCTTAGCAATAAATCAACAGCCACAGATTTAGGGAATGGCAGTCCGAGTCATCAGGCGTATCCGAGCCAACAAGCCGTTAAGACCTATGTAGATCAGGCGATTAGCCAGGTGGTTGTATCCGGTGCGCCCGATGCGACAAGCCTTGCTCCCGGAAAGGTGCAGTTGGCCGGAGATCTAGCCGGCACAGCTACCAATCCTACCGTGCCGGGTCTTTCACAAAAAGAAAATTTAGGCAATAAAACAGTCGACATTACCGCAGATGGCACGTCGGACACTAAGTATCCATCGGCGAAAGCGGTAAAAATCTATGTGGATCAAGCAACCTTGGGCACTGCATTAGCGGCCGATTTAAATGCGAAGGCCGATAAAAATTCGCCCATTTTTACAGGCTCGCCTCAATTGCCCACGACCACGGTTGCGGTCACGCAAGCGAATGGCAACAACTCAACACAAATTGCAACAACAGCCTTTGTCCAAAATTCAATTTCTTCGCTTTCTGTGAATGACGCGAGTTCAGGTGCCAAGGGTATTGTGCAATTAGCAGGAGATTTAGGCGGAACGGCTTCAGCGCCCACTGTCACTGGTTTAGCAGGAAAAGAAATCACGTTGAATAAATCAAATGATATTCTTGCGGATGCATTATCCACCACTAAGTACCCCTCTGTCAAAATGATCAAAGATTACGTTGATGGTCAGATTAGCAGCGGTGGTGTATCCGACGCGAGTACGAGTGTCAAAGGGATTGTCCAATTAGCAGGTGATTTAAGTGGCACA
>JBEDFG010000125.1:0-4372 GCA_041175285.1 Bacteroidota bacterium
CACAAGCAATGGCTTAAAGCGGTAGCCGCAGAAGAAGGCAAAAAAATAGGTGAACTAAACTACGTGTTTTGCTCCGACGAATACCTGCTTAAGATTAATCAGGATTATTTGCAGCACGACACACTCACCGACATTGTGACTTTTGACAATTCTGAAAGCCCTAAGCTTATTGAAGGAGATATCTTTATTTCATATGATCGAGTGGTTGAAAACGGTGCCAAACTTAACACCGCCGACAGTGAATTGCAGCGCGTCATGGTGCACGGATTGCTTCACTTGTGTGGATATAAAGACAAGGCAAAGGCCGACAAATCTCTCATGACAGAGAAGGAAGATTATTATTTAGCCAAACGAAATTAACACGTTCCACGTGAAACAAGCTTTGCAAAATCAGGTAAAGCGTTCCACGTGAAACACCAAAACATATGCAAAATTCATACGATGTAATCGTGGTAGGGGCGGGACATGCAGGCTGTGAGGCCGCGCACGCGGCAGCTCAAATGGGATCCAAGGTTTTATTGGTGACTATGAACATGCAGACCATTGCCCAAATGTCTTGCAACCCAGCTATGGGTGGTGTGGCGAAGGGTCAAATCGTTCGGGAGATCGATGCGCTCGGTGGCATGTCTGGGATTATCTCGGATAAGACGATGATCCAATTTCGAATGCTCAATCGTTCGAAGGGTCCGGCGATGTGGTCGCCTAGGTGTCAATCAGACCGTGCGAAGTTTGCGGAAGAGTGGCGTTGGGCTTTGGAAAGAAATTTGAATGTCGACTTTTGGCAGGACTCTGTTCAGCAATTAGTCGTTGAAAATAATGAAGTAACGGGTGTGGTGACGCGCATGGGTATGACCTATTATGCACCTACGGTCGTGCTAACAAATGGAACATTTTTAAATGGCTTGATTCATATTGGCGAGAAGAATTTTGGTGGTGGCCGCATGGCTGAACCGATGGCCATGGGAATTACGGAGCAGTTGGTCGAACTTGGATTTGAATCCGGTCGAATGAAGACGGGGACTCCACCACGCGTGGATGGTCGGAGTTTAGACTACAGTAAGATGGAGGAGCAAAAGGGGGATGAAAACCCAACCAGCTTTTCTTACCTGACGAAGGATCCAATACAAGAACAACGGTCTTGCTGGATTACGCACACCAACGAAAAAGTGCATGAAGTTTTGCGCAAAGGCTTTGATCGTTCTCCCATGTTTGCGGGACGAATCAAAGGGTTAGGGCCAAGATACTGTCCGTCGGTTGAAGACAAAATCAATCGATTTGCAGATAAAGATTCGCATCAAATTTTCGTGGAGCCGGAAGGGTGGAACACGGTGGAAATTTATGTCAATGGATTTTCAACTTCCTTACCAGAAGACATACAGTTTGAGGCAATCCGGTTAATTCCAGGTTTTGAAAATGCGAAAATGTTCCGTCCAGGTTATGCGATTGAATACGATTATTTTCCACCTACACAGTTGACACCTACATTAGAAACCAAGCGTGTCAAAGGATTGTATTTCGCCGGTCAAATAAATGGCACCACCGGATATGAAGAGGCGGCATGCCAGGGTTTGATGGCGGGTATTAATGCGCACCAACAAGCACATGGTTTAACTCCGTTTACCTTAAGTCGGTCGGAGGCGTACATCGGCGTGTTGATCGATGACTTGATTAATAAGGGTACTGATGAACCGTACCGCATGTTTACTTCGAGAGCTGAATTTAGAACGCTATTGCGCCAAGATAATGCCGATGAGCGCTTGACTGAAAAAGGATTTGGACTTGGGCTTGCAACGCAAGAAAGACTGGATACATTTTTGACGAAAAGACAACAGGTGGCTGAACTAACTCAGTACATCACACAAACCAAAGTAAAGCCCGCCGAGATGAATGATTGGTTGGTGGAGCAAGGAACGGCTGCACTAAAAGAAGGTGCGCCGATTGTGAATTTGTTAAAGCGTTCTGACTTAAGTTTCGAGCAGCTATTGCAACACGAGATTGGAAAAGAAATAAAAGCCAACTACTCACAAGAAGTGATTGAGCAAGTGGAGATCGTCGTTAAATACGAAAGCTATATTGAGAAGGAGCGTCTGATGGTCGGGAAGATGAAGAGCATGGAGGACCTGGCGATCCCGGCACAATTCGACTACGACAAAATTAAAACTTTGTCGACCGAATCGCGCATTAAATTAAAGTCCATTCGCCCACAAACGATTGGTCAGGCGAGTCGCATCTCTGGGGTGTCGGCTGCCGACGTATCCATTTTATTATTATTTATGGGGCGCTAATATGGAAACATTACAAAATTGCCCGGCATGTGGGTCAGCGAATTTTGAAAAACAATTTGAGGCAAAAGATTATACGGTTTCTCAAAATAGTTTTGGTGTCGTTGCGTGTTCGGGTTGTGGATTACATTTTACGAACCCAAGACCAAAGGCAGACGAAGCTGGCTATTTTTACAAGTCGGACACCTACATATCACACAGCGATACGCAGCAAGGTTTGGTGAATAAGCTTTATCACGCGGTTCGAAATATTACCTTGAAACAAAAGGCGGGGTGGATTCAATCGGACCAAAAGGGCAACAAAAATCTATTGGACATTGGTTGCGGAAACGGCCACTTTTTAAAGACCTGTCAAGCTGCCGGCTGGAACATTACAGGCATGGAACTAGATCCGGATACCGCGGCACGTGCGGCGGCATTGGTTCAAGATAAAATCTATCCCAACTTATCCGCTATTCCGGAAGGCAAACAATTTGAGTTGATCACCTTGTGGCACGTGCTCGAACACGTGTATGAGTTGGATGCCTATTTTGAATTTTTTAAGCATCGCATCGCGGCAGAAGGGGCGTTGCTTTTAGCCTTACCGAATTCGAAAAGTTTTGATGCGAGCTATTTCAAGGAATTTTGGGCGGCCTATGATGTGCCACGTCATATCTATCATTTTAATCCGGAGACGATTCAGTTTGTGGCCAACAAGCATGGCTTTAAACTCGTGAAACAACGCGGTCAAATCTTTGATAGTTTTTATATTGCTTTGTTAAGTAATCAATACCGCTCAGGAAGTAAACGATTGATTCATTCGTTCTTGGTAGGATTGTGGTCTAATGTATTAGCTTGGGCAAAAACCGGAAATTACTCCAGCAATGTTTATATTTTCAAACATGTTTAATTATCTAAAGAGATCGCTGGCGCTCGTCTTTTTGGCTTGCGGAGTTTCCTTGGCGCTGATGCAAAGTTGTGCACAAATGGCAAGTCCTCCCGGTGGAAAAAAAGATACCTTGGCTCCCAAGGTAATTCAATCCTCACCGCTCAACAAGAGTAAAAACTTTCGTGGAAAAAAATTGGAATTAAATTTCAATGAGTATGTCACTGTTAAGAATCTGAATCAAGAATTATTGATCACGCCTAACATAGGCACATACGAAACCCGTATTCGACCGATGGGCTTGAGTATTCTATTGGACAGCGCCTTAAAGCCCAACACCACATATACATTCAATTTCAGAAATGCAATTGAGGATGTGTCGGAACGCAACGTGGGTAAAAACATTAAACTTGTTTTTAGTACATCGGACACCATTGATTCGCTTCAAGTTTCTGGGCGTGTGAAACACGTGCAAACGAATAAGAAATTAGAAAATATTTTAGTGGGCCTATATCCATATTCAGATACGCTGAGCATCGATAAAATCAAACCCTATTATTTCACGAAGACGGATACGTCCGGGATTTACCAACTGGAAAACGTGGCGGCGGGAAAATATTACATGGCCGCATTCATGGATCTAAATAATAACCTGCTATATAATTCCAATAAGGAATTGGTCGATTTCATCACCGAGCCGTTTATTGATTTAAAATCAAATCAAACACGTGATTTCCAAGTGGCTTTGCAAAACCAGGATGTTTTAAAAGTGGCTAAAACAACAACAACCGCGAAGACAGCACTAATTGAATTTAATCGTGGATTAAGCACAGTTTATATCGATAAAGCGCCATTAGCCTATCAAATAGAGCAGAATCGCGGTATTCGTTTCTATTCGGGCAACGTGGAACATAAAGATACGCTCGTTTTTCAAGGCCGATTGGCTGATTCTTTGGGAAGAGAAATTACCCAAACCTTCCGAATCAAATTCCGCGAACTCGCAAAGAAAGAAAAGCCCATTAAGGTTCCTTATAAATACGACCTATTCCCGGGCGTCGGAAAATTATTAAGTCCGTTAGACTCTATTCGGATACGCTTACAGAAACCTGTTCAAGGGTTCGACTCGCAAGCCGTTTATTTTGAAACGGGTGATGATGAACGAAGTTATTTGCCAGACGCAGGATTTCGTTGGAATGCGCTCGGAAATGAATTAACCATCTTAAAA
>JBEDFG010000126.1:0-4367 GCA_041175285.1 Bacteroidota bacterium
TCCCTGAAGTACCTCCCAAGTTGTATTCACCCGATCCAAAATCGCCGACGTCCGGAACTCTTCATCTTCCGTTCCGCCCTCATCGTTATTCGTCGTATTTCGATGAAAAGCCGTCGCGATGTAGTCGGATTCTGTTGGGTTTGGAAGCAAATCCCCAGCTAATTGCTCCTTGATAAATTGATCATAGGGCTTGTTCTGATTGAAAGACGCGATGACATAATCTCGGTATTTCCAGATGCTGCGCGCCTCATCTTTTTCATAGCCTTTCGTATCTGCATAACGCGCTAAATCCATCCACATCGCCGCCCATTTCTCTCCAAAATGTGGTGATTTCAACAGCTTATCCACCTGCTTTTCATACGCGTCATTCGAATCATCTTGCTCAAACGCGAGGTAGTCGGCCGCCGTAGGAGGCAGTCCGGTTACGTCTAAAAACAGCCGACGAAGCAAATCCGCTTTATCCGCTTTTTCGCTGTGGGAAAGCCCTTGATTTTTCTGTGCTGCTTGAACGAAATAATCGAGGTCGTTTTGAGCCCAGGTGGCAGGAATGCCCACGAAGGATAACGCTTTTGCGAACCAACTACCCGCAGGAATACGGGGCGATTCCAATGGCTGGTATGCCCAATGTTCCCCCCAATTGGCCCCTTCTTTGACCCATGTAGTTAATAAATCGATTTCTTCTTCGGACAAAGCGGGCCGTTGGTACGGCATCTTTTCCTCCGGATCTTGACTATGAAGTCGCTGGATAAATGAAGATTGTTCTGGGTGCCCCGGAATGATGGCGGGCTTTCCAGACTTCGTTTTTCCTAAGGCCTCCTCCTGGAAAAGTAAACTAAACCCGCCTTGCTTTTTGACACCTCCGTGACAGGAGATGCAATTCTTATTCAGGATGGGTTTGATCTGTGTGCTGTAGTCAACTTTTTGTTGCTTGTTCGAAACATAGTAGGCGGTCATTCCCGCGATGCAAAGTCCCAGAAAAATGAATAATTTTTTCATTGTCTAGGCCAAAATCGGGTTAATCACTTTTCCATACACATCGGTTAAGCGGAAATTTCGCCCTTGGAAAGGGAAGGTAAATTCTTCGTGGTTGATGCCTAGACAGTGTAAAATAGTTGCCTGGAGGTCATAAATAGATGTTTTTCCGCTGACAGTAGCATAACCCAAATCATCCGTTTCACCGAAGGACATGCCCGGCTTAATACCTGCGCCGGCAAGCCACATCGTGAATGCTTCCGTGTGGTGATCGCGGCCATAGAAACTTTGTTTTTGACCTTCGCGATTTTCTTGCATCGGGGTTCTGCCAAACTCCCCGCCCCAAACAATAAGCGTTTCGTCCAATAAACCACGTTGCTCTAAGTCGATGATAAGCGCTGATACGGCTTGGTCAGTTTCCAGGCATTTTTGGTGTAAACCAAAATCCACAGATCCATCTTTGCTGGTTCCATGTGAGTCCCAACCCCAATCAAAAAGTTGGACGAAACGAACCCCTTTTTCGACCATTTTGCGGGCGAGTAAACAGTTATTGGCAAAGGATTCTTTCCCTGGATTTGTGCCGTATAACTGATGAATATAGGCGGGCTCTTTGCTGATGTCCATGACGTCCGGAACCGAACTTTGCATTTTATAGGCCATCTCATATTGCGCCATACGAGCGACTGTTTCGGGGTCACCAAATTCCGCATACGTTTCCTCATTCACGGCATTGATGGCATCGATGCTCGCCTTGCGAATATCGGTATTGACGCCATCTGGGTTTTTGATGAAGAGCACGGGTTCGCCTGCCGAGCGGCATTGAACACCTTGGTAGACAGATGGAAGGAATCCACTTCCCCAGGCCGACTTCCCCGCGTCTGGATTTTTGCCACCTGAGGCAAGGACCATGAACGAAGGCAGGTTTTCGTTTTCGGATCCGAGGCCATAAGAGACCCAAGAACCTAAGGATGGCCGACCTAATCTGGCTGAACCGGTATGCATTAATAATTGGGCCGGAGCGTGGTTAAACTGATCCGTATACATGCCCTTTAAGAACGTTATTTTATCAGCTTGTGTGGCCAAATGTGGCATGTGATCCGAAATCCAATGACCCGATTGTCCATGTTGGAGGAAATTAGCTTTGGGCCCTAGTAAATTAGGAACGCCGCGAATAAAGGCGAACTTTTTGCCTTCCAATAATTCTTGGGGACATTCTTTACCATCGAATTTAGCCAACATCGGTTTGTAGTCAAACAATTCCAATTGCGATGGCGCCCCAGCCATGTGAACAAAAATGACCGATTTCGCTTTACCAAAATGTGGCGGAATCCGCGTGGAGGCTTGTTGGCTTTTAGTCCCCGACGAACAACTCCAAAGTGCAGAACCAAAGGCAAGCGAACCGATGCCCGTACCCAGCGACTGTAGGAAATGTCGCCGTGTAGCCAACATGGCTTCTTTTTCGATCGCTTCTTTGACTAATTTGTTCATGCTGCCTGAATCAGGTTACGGGCGGATAAACCGCAGTTTCAAATATACGACTTTGCATAATATGTAAGTTAAATTTTATAATTTCCTGACAAAATACCATAATGATGAAAAAGCTACTCCTATTGATTTTGTTGCCATTTGTATTTCAAGCCAAACCCTTGCGGGTGGGCGTCGCCGGGATGACACACGGACACGTAGGTCAGGTATATACAGCTATTAAGAAGCCCCAGCAAGATGTCATCATTGTGGGTTTTGCTGAGCCAAACAAGGAATTAGCCTTATCACTTTTGAAGAAGCAGAACTTACCGGATTCGCTTTGGTTTCCATCTTTGGAGGCGTTAATTGCGAAAACAAAACCGGAGGCAATCGCTGCATTTAATAGTATTTACGAGCACTTGGAAGTAGTTAAAGTTTGTGCCCCCAAAGGAATTCATGTGATTGTGGAGAAGCCCTTGGCTGTCAATATGGATCACCTAAATCAAATGAAGGCACTCGTTGCCAAACATCCCATTCATCTACTGACGAATTTTGAAACGACCTGGTATTCGTCCCATGCAAAAATGTGGCAGATGGTGAAGGAAGAAAAAGCCTTGGGGACGATTCGCAAAGTGGTGATCATGGATGGTCACCGCGGGCCTAAAGAAATAGGTTGCGCTCCCGAGTTTTTGAACTGGTTGACAGATCCCGTCATGAACGGCGGAGGGGCGATTATTGACTTTGGATGCTACGGTGCTGATATCATGACGTGGCTGATGGATGGGAAAAAACCGATTGCGGTAACGGCGGTGACCCAACAACTAAAACCGGATGTGTATCCCAACGTGGATGATGAGGCAAGTATTATTTTAACCTATCCAGATTGCCAAGCGATTATTCAAGCATCTTGGAATTGGCCCTTTGACCGGAAGGATACTGAGGTTTATGGCACGAAAGGAATTTTGGTAGCGGACAAAACGAACAAGATGCGCTATGTGACAGGCGATCGATTTGGACAGGAAGGAATGATTGATTTAAATCCATTGCCACATGACGTTTCGAATGTGTTTCCGTATTTAGCTGCTGTGGTGCAGGGGCGGATTAAACCTCAAAAAGATTTGTCATCGTTTGCCATTAACCAAGTGGTGGTGGAAATTTTAGAGGCCGCCAGAGAATCGGCAAAAACAGGTAAAAAAGTACTATTACAGCACTAATTCGAGTGCGAGTACCCCTAACAATCCCACGACGGCCAGGATGGTTTCCATGATGGTCCAGGAGCGTAAGCTGTTTTTGATGGAGACGCCAAAGTACTCTTTGTAGAGCCAAAAGCCCGCATCGTTCACATGTGAAAGGACCATGGATCCCGCTCCGATGCTCAAGGCAAGGAGGTTAGGATTGACTCCCAAGGAGGCTAATAAGGGCAAAATCAATCCGGCGGTGGTGATTCCGGAAACGGTGGAGGAGCCAGTGACTATGCGTAATATCGCGGCGATTCCCCAGGCAATGATCAATGGATTTATGGCAGAACCTTGCGTCAATTCATGCATCGCATCACCCACATGCATCTCTTGTAAAATTTCTTTGAAGGCACCGGCTCCTCCGAATGTCAACATTAAAGGAGAGACATCTTTGATGGCATCTACAAGCCAGCCGCTGATTTCAGGCCAGCTAATTCCGCGCTGAATTCCTAGAAAATATACGGCGGCAAAGACAGAAATCAAGAGGGCAACCATCGGCTCGCCGATCAAGTTGACGAAAGGCAGATGAACAAACGACTTGATGGCAATCAAGGCCACAGGCAATAACAAAATCGACAAACTAATTCCCACCGAAGGATTGTTTCCACTGTCATCAGACTCCACAAAGGACATCGGTGTGGCTGGGATATTTTTCAGGGTTTTCCCAAATAGCCAACCGGATGCGAGCATGGC
>JBEDFG010000127.1:0-4331 GCA_041175285.1 Bacteroidota bacterium
TACACACTATTTAGAGGCGGCAAAAGGGAAAACATTGTTCTCGATTGAGATTATTCCACCGATGAAAGGACAGCACCTTGGGGAGTTGGTTTCTCATATAGAGCCCTTGATGGAGTTTAATCCACCTTTTATTGAAGTAACCTATCATCGGGAAGAGTATGTAGAGAAATTAGTGGATGGCGTTTTAAAGCGCATTCCGATTCGAAAGCGTCCAGGTACTTTGGGGATTTGTGCGGCGATTATGCAGAAGTTTAAAACGGAAGCGGTGCCGCATGTGATTTGTGGTGGATTCACGAAAGAGGAGACGGAAGATTTCTTGATTGATTTACATTATTTAGGGATTGAAAATGCTCTTGTATTGCGTGGGGATCAAGAAAAAGGGGAGGATCATTTTATTCCAAAACCAGGTGGACACGCCTACGCGAATGAATTAGTCGCTCAGGTGCATGCGATGAATCAAGGAATTTTATTGCACGAGGAAACAGAGTCTTTGCCTACCAATTTTTGTGTGGGTGTGGCTGCTTATCCTGAAAAGCATTTTGAAGCAGCATCCTTAGAAGAGGACTTGCGCTATTTGAAGCAAAAAGTGGATGCTGGTGCGGATTACATTGTGACACAAATGTTTTTCAACAATCAGCATTATTTCGATTTTGTGGATAAGTGTCGCGCCATGGATATTCATGTGCCGATTATTCCGGGTTTAAAGCCATTGGCGACTGCGCGTCAACTAGAAATTTTGCCAGAAATATTCCATTTAGAGATGCCAGAGGCATTAGCAAAGGAAGTCCAAGCTTGCACTACAAATGCTGCAATTAAGCAGGTAGGCGTCGAGTGGGCAGTACAGCAAGGTCGTGAGTTGATCCAAGCGGGTGTTCCAGCATTACACTTTTATACGATGAGCAAGTCGGATAGTGTGCATGCGATTGCCTCCCAATTATTTTAAATTTACCTGTTTCCAATTTGCCCCATTTTTGATGCGGTTGACTTGTGTCGAGGTGATTCCAAATTGTTTGGCGATCATTTTGATACGGTTTTTGCCAGTTCGTAACATTTGCTTAATGAGAAGAACTTGGGCGATTGTCAACTTATAATTCTTAGTCCGTATAGGTATTTTCTTGGTTATGATGGCTGGGTTACGCACATTATGTGCTGTTAGTGCTTCTCGAGTGACCCAACTTAAATTTTCGATCCGATTGTTTTGTTTGTCAAAATCCCGATGAATCACATAAATAGCTTGTGGATTCGTTTGTGGGATGAATAACTCAGCTACGAGTTTATGCACATAACGATTGATCGAACTGCCTTGAAATCGCATATTCAAAGAACGGTAATTCTGAATAGTGGATCCGCGTATGATTTTCCCTTTTGGATTAGTTTTGAAACTCTTGATGCGGCCAAAACTTGAGATTTCCATGTGGATTTCTTTAGGCCAATCAGGGGATTGAATACGTTTCCATTGTTCAATCCAATAAGTAGGAGTTGAAAGCATGTTTTTTTATTAGTGGTTGTGGCGTAATTACGTCTTTTTAATCTAGAAAACGCAGGTTTTTGTGCTATTATTGCACCACAAAACTGATAATCTAACATGCGTGTTTTAGTCTATGGTGCCTCGACCAACCCAGAACGTTATGCGTTTATAGCGACGGAATTATTACTATCCAAAGGACACGAAGTTATATTGGTTGGAAATAAATCGGGAGAAGTTGATGGGCATGAAATTCTTTTAGGCCAACCAGAAGTGGCGGATATTCACACAGTTACTTTGTATGTGGGGCCTAAAAATCAGATGGATCTTTTGGCTTATTTGATGCGGATACAACCTCAACGGGTGATTTTTAATCCAGGAACAGAAAACCTAGACTTAATGAAGCGGTTAGCTTCGGGGGGAATTAAGGTAGAAGAGGCCTGCACGCTCGTGATTTTGCATACAGGCCAATTCTAATTTATAGGGCAGTCAGGGTGAATTCGAATTCCTCCATGATCAAATTTGCTAGTAATTTCTTGCAAGCCTCTGTTACAATTTCTTGAGCAACTGCCTCAGAAGCAGCTTCTAATTGTAACGTGATATGTTTTCCAATACGCACATCAGAAACCTGTGTGATATTTAAATTTTGTAAGCCGATGCGAACTGCCTTTCCTTGTGGGTCAAGAATTTCTTTTTGTGGCATTACATTGATTTCTGCGATAAATTTCATTTTTGTTTGATATTAAGTAACGAAAGGATAAACGATAACACGATATAGGAAACAACTAAAATCGGGAAAGCTGCAAATTTAAGCAATAGGAGTATAGCAACACAATAAATTAAAAATAAGTAGCGCATTTGATTTGCTACCCATCCCCAAGATTTAAATTTAAATGCCATCAATGGAAATTCTGCTACCAATAAATAACTCATGATGATGCTGTAAATCAACAAGCCCTTGAAGTGTAAAATATAGGGACTGAATTCGGGTTGGAAATGTAGAATTAACGGCAAAGAGGCCACTAATAGGCCATTTGCGGGTGTGGGTACCCCAATGAATTGATCGCTTTGCCGCGTATCAATATTGAATTTGGCTAGTCGGTAAGCCGACATTAACGCGAGTGTAAAAACCATAAATGGCTTATAAAATCCAAAAATGCCTACCGAGCATTGGGTGCCGCAACTTTGTTCCACCAGGGCGAACAGGATAAAACTGGGTAATACCCCGAAGGAAACCATGTCAGCTAAGGAGTCTAATTGCTTTCCTAATTCGGAATAGGCTTGAAGTAATCTAGCCAAAAAACCATCTAAAAAATCACAAATAAGTGAAATGAAAATGCAGTAGGATGCCCCAATTAAATTTCCTTGCATGACAAAATAAATTCCGAGGCAGCCCGCAAGCAGGTTGGCCAATGTCAACAGATTAGGGATTTCTTTTTTCATGCTTTTACATAGGGATTATGTTTCTTCTCTTCTCTAATCGATGTTTTTGGGCCGTGACCAGGATATACAATGGTCTCTTCTGGCAACGTATATAATTGCGTTTGAATACTATTCAGTAGGTCGGCATGATTACAAAGTGGAAAATCTGTTCTTCCCACGCTACGTTTGAAAAGTACATCCCCGCCGATAACCCATCCTTGTTTTTCCAGATAGAATGCCACATGTCCAGGTGCGTGACCCGGAACAAATAAAATGCGGATGTCAAATTCACCTACTTGAATGCGATCCGATTCACTAATCCACTGATCCACGCTTGCTGCTTGGTAATGCGGAAAGCCATAAACTTCTGCTCGATTTCCTGCGTCATCCAGAAGTGGCTTGTCTTTGAGATGAAGACAAAAAGGAATTTTGTATTCGGTTTGGAAAAAAGAAACACCTAATACGTGGTCGATATGCGCATGCGTATTCAAAATGTATTTCATCTGAATGCCTTTTGATGCGATAAAGTCTTTGATCTCTTTGCGTTCTTCGTAGCTGTAGCAACCCGGATCAAAAACAATCCCATTTCCAGCATCATCCCACAGGAGGTAGGTGTTTTCTTGAAACGGATTGAAATTAAAGACTTCGAGATTTATCATAGACGCACAAATTTCGGATTAATTATTGGTTTGGCCAAAAAGGAAAATACACGGAATTTTGTGAAGTTCAGGTTTGTTTGCCGACCAATCTTTCAGCGTTTTGGTTTGGATAAATCCGCCTTCACCTTGCAGATTTGCACCGATCGCCACGAGCGTATTTCCGGGTAAATGTTGGATCATGTCTTCCAATAAACCATTGTTTCGGTAGGGTGTCTCAATGAATAGATGCGTTTCTCCTGTTTTTTGGGTTGATTGGACGAGTTGCTCCATGCGCTTAATGCGGGCAGGTTTTTCGATGGGCAAATATCCGTGGAATGTGAAATTTTGG
Organism: Bacteroidota bacterium; assembly: GCA_041175285.1. Classification (GTDB taxonomy): domain Bacteria; phylum Bacteroidota; class Bacteroidia; order Cytophagales; family Spirosomataceae; genus Aquirufa. The sequence goes on from JBEDFG010000127.1 coordinate 3,875, forward strand.
CCAGAAAACCCCGAGCCCATGAGTGCTAGTAATAGGGAAGAAGGCCCAACAAGTGGAACAACTTCAATGCCCATTTCTTGGGCGATGCCAACGGCTAATGCTCCTGGGTCTGCAACGCCAGGACATCCTGCCTCCGAAATAACACCGATATAGGCTTCATTTTGATGTTTCTGAAAGAAATCCAGGATTGATTTTTTCTGGGTATCCTTATTTAGAATTTCAAATGTTAGGGAATCGATGGTGATTCCAAGTTTAAGTTCGGAGATGAATCTGCGAGCCGTTCGTACATTCTCGACGAGAAAATATTGGCATTGGGCGATATAAGCAGGCACCTCGGGAGCTAAAGAAGTAGCTGTGGTATTTTCTGCGATGGGGCAAGGGATGAGTATCAGTTTCATAGGATTGACTGAATAACTTGAATGAACGCTTCAGGCTGGTCGGCCTGAACCCAGTGTCC
>JBEDFG010000128.1:0-4919 GCA_041175285.1 Bacteroidota bacterium
ATTTGCTAACGCTGATGAATCTGTAGATCCACCTGAGTTACCTAATGAAGCAAAGGCCTTGATCATACCAACTACCGTTCCTAATAGACCGATCAAAGTTGATACCGATGCCAATGTTGCAATGATAGTCAAGTTTTTCTCTAACATTGGCAATTCTAATGAAGTAGCTTCTTCAACTTCTTTGCTCAATGCAGCTAATTTTTGCTCCTTGTCTAAAGAAGTCTCCGTAATTAACGCTTTGTATTTTTTGATAGCAGATAATGTAACGTTACCTACTGAACCTTTTTGCTTGTCGCAAGCTTTCAAAGCAGCCTCAACATCATCTTTGTCTAAAGCAGCTTGTACTGAACGAACGAATGCATTTACATCACCTGTTCCTTTTGCTTTACCGATTGTAAATAAACGCTCGATTGAGAATGTTAATGCAGTTAAGAAACAAGTCATCAAAACTGGCACGATAACACCACCTTTGTAAACTACACCAAAGTAGTCACCTGGAAGTGGGTGTCCTTCAGTAGTACCACCTTCAAAGTGAGATGGATCACCCATTACAAAATTGTAGATTGCAAGGGCAATTGCAAAAAGGACAATTAGAATTAAACCTGCAGAAATACCGCCAGATTTTTTTTCGGTTGCAGCTGGCTTAGCAGCTGGCTTTGGTTGTTGTGTACTCATTAGTTTGTTTGGGGTTAAAGAATTATTTACTAATAAAACTCTTTGAAAAATGGCGGAGTAGTTTTCATAGTTTTTACAGCCGCTGTATTTTTCAGTGAAAGCAAAAGTAATGCAATTCTAATTTAATTTTTACATGCTCCAAAGCCCCCAACACTTAAAATAATCTGGCCAACAAAAATGCTATTGTATTATCTTGATATTTTACCCAAAAATTGGCCCTTTATTAGGTACTTTTTTGAGAATTAAAATTTGAAAAAAAAATTAAAAAAAAATTAAAATCGACCTATTACGGCCTCAAATAGTACCAAAAAAACCTAACTTTGCTTTGTAAACTTCGAAAAATGGATTCCCCTTTTAGCCCCAAAGGCCCACGTGCAGCACATCGCAAAAGCGAAAGCCAGCCCTTGAAAGAGGCAATCGAATCGCTTTTACGTGTCTACAAACTTCAAGGCCAATACGATGAAACCTACATCGTAGCCCATTGGGAAGAAATTATGGGCAAACCCATCGCCGCTCGAACGCAAAAAATGTACATTAAAAACGGAAAGCTCTTTCTCCAATTAGACAGCGCACCTCTCAAAAAAGAACTCATGATGGCCAAAGCCAAAATGATTGATCTAATTAACAAATACGCCCATTCCGATTTAATCCAAGAAGTCGTATTCCTATAATTCCTCACGCATGTATCAAATACCCGCTTTATTAACCAAAGGAAACCGTGTAGGAATTATATCTCCCGCCTCACATCCTACCTCCGAACAATGGAAAGAAGGTCTTCAAGTATTAACGGATTGGGGATTAGAAATCGTGCTGGGCGAACATTACTTAGCCGAACACTTCGGTTTAGGCGGTACGGATGAACAACGCCGGGCGGACCTCCAACAAATGCTTGATGACCCAACCATTAAAGCTATTTTTCCACTGCGTGGAGGTTATGGAGTAAGCCGACTACTCGACGGGCTGGACTTTACGAAATTCATCGAGCACCCTAAGTGGATCGTCGGATTTTCCGACATTACCGCGCTTCTTTGTCAGGTAGATACCTTATCGATCGCTAGCATTCACGGACCCATGCCTAATAATTTCTGCCAAAAAGGGGGAGAGGTGGCGTTGGCCAACTTACATGCTATGCTTTTCGAAGGTCGTACACACATGACCACAAAAAGCCATTCTTTAAACAAGTACGGCGAAGCCGAAGGAAATATCATCGGTGGTAACCTTTCACTACTCACCCATTTAATTGGAAGTAATAGTTTTCCCAACCCGAAAGGCAAAATTCTCTTTATGGAAGAAGTTGGCGAACGCCTTTATCACGTAGACCGACTATTACTTCAATTAAAACGCGCAGGCTATTTTTCAGATTTAGCTGGACTTATTATAGGTGGTTTCACAGATTGTAAAGAAGCGAGCCTAACCATTGGATTGAGCGTAGAAGAAATGATCCTAGAACATACTGCTGCCTATACCTACCCAGTCGCGTTTGATTTTCCTGCTGGACATATTTCAAACAACCAACCATTACCCATGGGCAAAAAAATCAAGTTCTTGGTAAACGCACAAAATGTCCAAGTAACTGATTAAAAAACACCGATATTTCACAAGTAGCCGCGTAGTTTTAATCAAAAAAAATGCTCGCGAAAACTTACGGCATGTCCGTTATCGGAATCTCTGCCGCCCTCATCACCATTGAAACGAACGTCGGACAAGGTAGCAAATGCTTTCTTGTTGGCCTGCCCGATTCTACCATCAAAGAATCCATACTTCGAGTTGAATCCGCTATCAAACATATGGGCTGCTTTTTCCCCCGCCGGAAAGTAATCATCAATTTAGCCCCAGCCAATATTCGAAAGGAAGGATCCGCCTATGACCTACCGATTGCTCTTTCCATTATGCATGCATCTGAACAAGTTGAAATGCAGGCGTTGGCCAATTTTGTTATCATGGGAGAACTTGCCTTAGACGGTGTACTCAGACCCATAAAAGGAGCCCTTGCGATGGTCATGGAGGCAAAAAAACAAGGATTCAGAAAAATCATTCTACCCAAGGCGAACGCGATGGAAGCTGCTATGATTGACGGAATGGAGGTTTTTGGCATGGAAACACTGCCCGAAACTGTTTTATTTCTTCGAGGCAAAACCGTTCACCATCCTTATCCAACAACAAAAACCAATGTGCATGCATATGATGATGAGCTTGACTTTGCGCATGTCCATGGACAAAAAATCGCTAAACGTGCGTTTGAAATTGCTGCAGCCGGAGGACACAACCTTATACTCATTGGCCCACCAGGCGCTGGAAAAACCATGTTAGCCAAACGGATTCCTAGCATTCTGCCTCCACTCAGTTTCGAAGAAGCCATGGAAACCACCATCATCCATTCCGTAGCTGGTAAAATCGTTCAAAATTCGCAACTAATTGCCAATCGGCCATTTCGAGCACCACACCATAGCATTTCATCCACTGCTCTCATCGGTGGTGGTTCTAATCCGCAACCCGGCGAAATTTCTTTGGCTCATAATGGTGTCTTATTCCTGGATGAAATGCCTGAATTCTCCAGGCATGCACTTGAAGTGATGCGTCAGCCACTGGAAGATCACCACGTATTAATTTCTAGAGCCAAATGTTCCATCGAATTCCCTGCTAATTTTATGTTGATCGCCAGCATGAATCCCTGCCCCTGCGGCTACTTTAACCATCCAACCAAAGACTGCACCTGTGGCCAGGAAGTCGTCAAGCGCTACTTGAATAAAATTTCAGGGCCTTTACTTGATCGCATCGACTTACATGTAGAAGTAAGTCCCGTCGCCTTCGAAGACATACGATCACCTGAAAAAGCGGAGTCCAGCGAGCTAATTCGAGTAAGAGTCATTGAAGCACGAAAAATGCAGCAATTGCGATTTAAAGATTGCCCCAGAGTACATGCGAATGCGGGGATGACGAGCCAACAAGTCGGCGAATTTTGTACACTCAGCCCCGAGGTGGAACAATTACTCCAGCATGCGATGAACCGCTTAAGGTTGTCGGCACGCGCCTACGAACGCATACTTAAAGTTGCGCGAACTATTGCAGATTTAGCAGGTGAGCAAGCAATCAATCAACGGCACATGGCGGAAGCTATCACCTATCGAAATTTAGATAGAGAAAATTGGGCAGGATAATGTATTTTTGAGAAAAAAATTAAGATGACGCGACTGCTACTACTCGTAGGTTTTTTATTGATTAATGCCACCTTAAGTTTTGGCCAAAATCCATCCTTCAAAACATGGGAAGCACCCGAAGCTATTTTTCAGCGCGCTGCGAAAGAGAAAAAACCAATTCTTTTGGAGGCATTTCTGCCTACGTGCCCACATTGTTTGGCTTATGACAAAACATTGCGCAGTCCCGTAATTAAAAATTACTTAGATAAAAACTTTCTTGCCTATCAGGTAGACCTGTCTAAACGGGAGAATGGATTGTTTTTGCGCCAACATAAAATCTACATTCCTTCAACTCCTTCCTTTATCATTTTGTCTCCGGAGGGGAAGACCTGGCATGTGGAAATCATGGGAGAAGAATTGAATTCAGTACCAGGAATTTTAAAGACACTCCAAATTGCGACGGATCCAAAGCTACGCGATGCAGCGAAATTAGTTCGTTACCAACAAGGCGAACGCCAACCGGACCTTTTATTGTCAACAGCATTTTACACGCGGGTTACGATGGACACGACGCAGAACATGGCCATTGTCAATGACTATGCAAAAGCAGAGGCTCCTGAAAACTATGGATCCGAACTTAATTTTTTGTTGATTCAAAAAGCGATGCTAGATTCTGATAATCCCATTTTTAATTATTTCATCAATCATCTACCCTCTTATTATGCCAAATATGATTCGGCGATGGTGAAACAAATGGCAGAGAATACATTAATGTCGAGCATTTTTGCTAGCCGGGCACGAAAATATAGTCCGGAACGCATCCAATCCATCAAGAAAGATTTGTCGGCATTAGGTATCCCTGAAAAACAAATTGCCATGCGATTTATCGTATTAGAGGTATTAATTGACCTAGATCATGCGGATATGACAAATGCTGTAGCTCGAATTAATAAGTTCTATGAGGGCAAACCGATCCCAGCAAAAGAAAAGGCATTTTGGTGTAAACAACTGACCCGCAAAGGCGACGCTTCGAGCCCATGTCCCTTACCCTAAATCGTTTTGTAAATTCCCTTAAAAAACATTAATTTCAATCACTTAATTAATACC
>JBEDFG010000129.1:0-4508 GCA_041175285.1 Bacteroidota bacterium
TTGGACGTAAAATCAGGACTCGATATTCAGCTGTCTAACTTCAGCTTTGGATTTGATCCAAGAAAAAAAGTACTCCATGCCGTTAATCTTCGTTTACAACCGGGACAAAAAATAAGTATCCTTGGCCCGGAAGGCTCTGGGAAGTCGGTGCTCCTCCGCATGTTCACTGGCAACTACCAAGATTTTGAGGGAAGTTTCCAAATCAATCATTTCCCAATCCAAAATTATAAGTTGGAAAGCCTTCGCAAATACACGGGTGTTTTACTACACGGGCAAGAAATTTTTGGAGGTAGCCTGTGGGAAAATATTTCGCTGGGTCAAACAGAAATCACGCGTGAACTAATTCTAAAAAAAGCAGACGAACTGGGATTTGAAGATTTGTTAACTCATTTCCCCAAAGGATTTGACACGGCTATTGAACCTATAGGAAAGAAAACACCTCAAACCATCGTTCGAAAAATATTGCTTTTACGTGCCTTGTGCGGACATAAAAAACTATTGTTATTGGAAGAACCTTGGGCTGGATTAGAAGCTTCCCTGGCCGAAAAAATTAAAAAATATCTGTTAAATCAACCTGCTGATACCACGGTTATCGTGGTTTCAAATGACATGGAATTTAACCGATTGACAGACCAACAAATTAACATGCCACATGGAAAAGTTTAACGCATTTGACCACATTTACCAAGAAGGTAAAAGTACGGCCATCAAGCCTTGGCTGATTTCATTATTGGTACTTACCCTTGCGCTTATCTTTTTGCCATGGACGCAAAACATCCGTAGCAAAGGGAATGTGACAAGTCTATATCAAGAACAAAAACCGCAAAAAATCTACAGCCCAATTGCCGGAAAAATTAGTCGGTGGTGGGTCAAAGAAGGAGACACGGTTCAAGCGGGTGATACGCTCGCGAAAATCACCGAGATCAAAGGAGAATACCTAGATCCAAACTTAATTAAACGCACGCAAGAACAACTCAACGCGAAAGTCGGGTCACTCCGCTACTATGAACAAAAAGTGCAGGCAACTGATGATCAAATTAAAAACCTGAAACGCTCGTTGATCTTAAAGCAAAACCAGGTTGAAAACAAAATCAAGCAATTGCAGCAAAAGATTGCAGGTGAAAAGGTGGAAATGGAAGCGGCACAAAATGACTATAACCTCGCAAAAGACCAATTTGAGCGAAATCAGAAAATGTATCGGGAAGGCTTAATTTCTCAGACACAGTTTCAACAACGAAATGTGGCGATGCAAAATGCATTGGCGAAAAAAACGACGGCAGAAAATAAGGTCAACCAAACACTCCAGGAGATTACGAATACCCAAATTGAACTCAGAAGCGTTGACCAAGAATACAGTGAAAAAGCCAATAAAGCAGAAAGTGAGCGATTCCAAAGTTTAGGACAGGTGGAGACGAATAAAGGTGATATTGCGAAGCTTGAAAATCAAGTGGCCAACTACACCATTCGAAATGGCATGTACTACATCATTGCGCCTCAAGCCGGTCAAATAATCCAAGCTACGAAATCGGGTTTAGGTGAGATTATCAAAGAAGGGGAAGATCTTCTAACAATCGTACCTGACAATAACCATGTGGCTGTAGAAATTTTTGTACGGCCCGTGGATTTGCCGCTCATCATTCCAGGTGAAGAAGTACGCTTGATTTTTGATGGCTATCCTGTGATCTTATTTGCAGGAGGCTGGCCTAATCAAAGCTATGGAACCTTCCCAGGTAAAATTCGAGCTGTCGAAAATACCATCAATGATCAGGGGCTTTTTCGTGTGATTGTAGAAGAAGATTCGAAGGGAAAAAGGTGGCCGAAGCAACTTCGCATTGGTGCGGGAGCTCAAGGGATTGCACTATTAAACGACGTTCCCGTTTGGTATGAATTATGGCGAAACATCAATGGTTTCCCGGCCGATTTTTACACCGGTAAAACAGCAAAAAAGAAAAAGAATGAAAAATAAAGTCCTGCTTTTTTTATTGGTTTTCCATGTAGGTTATGGCCAACAGAAAACACTGAGCTCGACAGAATTTTGGCAAATTGTACAGAATTACCATCCGGTCGTGAAGCAAACGCTGATTGAAATTAAACAATCAAACGCATCGCTTACGATTGCGCAAGGGGCATTTGATCCGGTGCTCCAACATTACAGCACGCAAAAAACCTTGGACGGCAAAAACTACCTAGATTACCATGCTCCCTCACTTAGCATTCCGACTTGGTATGGAATTGAATTCAGTGCAGGTATCGAAAATATTCAAGGTTCCCGCTTAGACCCAAGTCAGACCGTTGGCCAAACAAGCTACCTCGGCGTTCAAATTCCTTTGGCTAAAAACCTGTTGATGGATAAGCGAAGAGCCGCGCTCCAACAAGCCAAAATTTTACAAAAAATGGCGATCCAGGATCAGCGTTCCGAGTTGAATAATTTGTTACACGATGCCATGGAAAGCTATATTGCTTGGGTAAGAAGTTACCAAGTGATGCAACTGGTTCAAGCTAATTATGTGAATGCCTCGAAGCGTTTTGACATGGTACGCAAAAGCTTAGAATTTGGAGATAGACCTGCCGTAGATACCTTAGAAGCTCTAACACAAAAACAGACATTTGAGAATTTGCTGGCAGCTAAATCGATGGAATATTTAAATGCAAAACTTAGCCTTTCCGCCTATTTGTGGAATGCTGAAACACGTCCCGTGGACTTAGCAGATGATGTTTTTCCGGCTCCCAATGAAGAAATTAGGTTATTGGAAAATGCCGACCTTAACTTAGAAAGTCTCTTGGAAAAGGCCTTGCAAAATCATCCCGAATTAAATAACTACCGGAATAAATTAGATGTGTTAGGGATTGAAAAAAAGTTAAAATTCCAAAGCCTGTTGCCCAAACTTGACGTGAGCTATAACCATTTATCGAAGGGTGGTCCGTCGCTTTATGGGGCCACATTCTTAGAAAATAATTATAAATATGGCGTCAAGTTTGAATTGCCGCTCCGGCTTTCAGAAGGACGCGGTGCTTATCAAGCTGCGAAACTAAAGTTGGAAAACGAGCAATTGAATTTGAATCAAAAACAGGTTCAAGTGGAAATCAAAATTCGAAATTATTATAACCAGTTTGAGACGCTAAAAAAACAAATTCGAACACAAGAATCCGCCTTAACAAACTACCAGTCACTCGTCAATGCGGAGGAAAAACGATTTGAAAATGGAGAATCGTCGCTATTCTTAATTAATAGTCGGGAAATGAAATCCCTGGAAGCTGCAGAGAAATTAGCTGACCTTAAAGCATATCTACAAAAGACTACTTTTGCTTTGCAAGCCAGCGCGGGGATCCTGTATGAAAACTAGACTTTTCGATTTTTGACCTTATCAAAGGCTGCATCGTAATCGGTGCGCAGCGTGCCCATCATACGATCCCAAAACAAAAGATAAAGTCCGTAATTGCCCGTAAAAAACTTGTGGTGCTGATTATGAGCAACTGCGGTATTTACCCACCGACCAATCATTGTCGTATTAAATCCTTTGGGATATAACTCCCAGCCCATGTGTCCATAAATATTATAGATGATGGAAAAGAGGAAAAATATAGGCACGTGGGTAACGTGCATAGGCAAAGTAAAATAAAACAAAATGATAATTCCATTTTCTAAAATCGCCTCCAAAGGGTGGAAAGCATATGCTGCCCATGGGGAGGGATTGGTTGATTTGTGATGCACCAAATGAAACCATTTAAACAAAACTGGATGATGCATCATGCGATGAATCCAATAAAAATAGGTGTCGTGGACAAAAAACATGATGGGGAAAGCCAACAAATAATAGGCCCACCCATATTGCGAAATGTCTGAATAAATGGTCGTATGAGGTCGAACCGCTGGATTAAATACCACGCTAGTCACGATCAACGAAAAAATGATCATACTTGAAAGTGAGTAAATCATTTCGCGTAGATAATCCGTGTTTTTGGGGAAAGAGACTTGAATTTTTTGGGTCGCGATTCGGTTTCGCAAGAGAAAATAACATACGATAAAAACGATGCCCGCTAGAATGAAATAACGGCTACCTACATTGCGAAGGATTTCAAAAAATTTGTCGACGGAAAAATTCATGGTGCAATATTACAACAAAATTCTACTTTTTTCGCCCCCACCAATTCGCTAATACAGAGGCTGTTATGTTTTGCATTGAACCGAATATGCCAGGAACTAGTCCCATGGTAGCCATATAGCCCATTTTAGCTGCAATACCTGTGGCTAAACCTGCATTTTGTAAGCCAACCTCAAAGGCGATTGTCCGAGAATCTTGCTCGTTCCAAAAAAGTAACCGGATAGATTGTGAACTAAAACGATTAAAATCAATAACCAACCCAATGACATCAATGCATTATGTCCTGATGAAACCGTTAAAGCCACTATAAATATGATCGACGCCATGGATAATATAGGCAATAGTTCATCCAGCCACTTTTGCTTTCCATATGCGTATTTATTGTAAACCAAACCAGCCAGCACA
>JBEDFG010000130.1:0-4295 GCA_041175285.1 Bacteroidota bacterium
GCCATTTTATCCGCAATCGATGTTTGCTCCATAATTTCATCATGACTTCGCCAAATGGTTTTAGGCGTAATTCCATGTTCTGTATTATAGGTCATTTGGCGCTCCCGACGGCGATTAGTTTCATTAATCGCCTTTTCCATCGACCCTGTCATCCGATCCGCATACATGACCACTTTGCCATTTTCATTCCGGGCTGCCCGACCAATCGTTTGAATCAACGATCGAATATCACGCAAAAAACCTTCCTTATCCGCATCCATGATGGCTACCAAAGAAACTTCAGGTAAATCCAAGCCCTCCCGTAATAAGTTAACGCCTACCAACACGTCAATCACCCCAAGACGTAATTCACGTAAAATCTCAACACGTTCCAATGTTTTTATTTCCGAGTGAATATAGCGGCATTTTATTCCCACACGATCCATGTACTTGGATAATTCCTCCGCCATCCGTTTGGTCAAAGTCGTAATCAGCGTTCGCTCTTGCTTTTTGATTCGATCATAGACTTCATCCATCAAATCATCGATTTGATTTTTGGTCGGTCTTACATCAATCAACGGATCTAAAAGCCCCGTTGGCCGTATAATTTGCTCTACCACGACACCCTCTGACAGTTGTAATTCGTAGTCGGAAGGTGTCGCAGAAACGTAAATTGTTTGACCTACCAAATCTTCAAATTCCTGAAATTTCAACGGTCGATTGTCCATCGCGGAAGGTAATCGGAAACCATACTCCACCAAGGATTCTTTTCGTGAGCGATCACCACCGTACATGGCCCGAATTTGTGGCATGGAAACATGGCTTTCATCCACCACCATTAAGAAATCGTCTGGAAAAAAGTCGAGTAGGCAAAATGGCCTTTGACCTGGTTTCCGTTGATCGAAATAGCGCGAATAATTTTCAATGCCCGAGCAATATCCTAATTCTCGCATCATTTCTAAATCAAATTCAGTCCGCTGTTTGATCCGCTCCGCTTCTTGAAGTCGGCCGTCTTTTCCAAAGTATGAAATCTGATTGACCAAATCTGCTTGAATGTCTGAGATGGCATTGTTTAAGGTTTCGCGACCCGTTACAAATAAATTGGCCGGAAATATAGCCACCATCGTTTCTTTCGAAATTTTCTTACCCGTCCATGGATCGATGCGATGAATCTCTTCAATCTCATCACCAAAAAAGATTACCCGATACCCAAAATCAGCATAAGCTAAAAAGATATCCACTGTATCGCCTTTCACCCGAAATGTCCCACGCAAAAACTCGCCCTCAGTACGGGCATAAAGAATTTCAACTAGTCGAAATAAGAATTGATTTCGAGATATCGTTTCGCCCACGCCAATGCGCATAATGGAATTTTTGTATTCATCTGGATTACCCATACCGTAAATACAGGAAACGGACGCGATGACAATGACATCTCTTCGGCCCGACATTAATGCCGCCGTTGTCGCTAAACGCAATTTTTCGATTTCTTGATTGATCGATAGATCCTTTTCGATGTAAGTTCCCGTTGACGCGATGAACGCTTCAGGTTGGTAATAATCGTAATAGGATATAAAATATTCAACGGCATTTTCCGGGAAAAAGGATTTGAATTCTCCGTATAATTGTGCCGCTAGGGTTTTATTGTGACTTAATATGAGTGTTGGCCGGTTGACCTGTTGGATTACATTCGCAATCGTAAAAGTCTTTCCGGAACCGGTTACACCCAGAAGGGTTTGGGATTTTTCGTTTTTATTTAAACCATCGACCAATTGCTTGATGGCACTGGGCTGATCGCCTGTGGGTTGATAGGAGGATGATAACTTAAATTCCATGCATCAAAAGTACATAATCGGTAGGATTTATGGTGTGCTTCCACTTATTTTTGGTGACTTAAAAAATTCATCATGACTAAATTGATTTCCTTTTTTGGTGGTGTTGCTTTGTTGGCCATCGTTGCCTGCACGCAAGCTGAAACACCTGCTCCTGAGCAACCATTTGTTCCTACGCCATCTCCTGCACCGAAAGTGTACACATTTACAGAAAAACCTATTTGGGTGGACGAATTTGACACGCCAGGATTACCAAATGAAAAATTTTGGTCTTATGATGTGGGAGGCTCAGGTTGGGGAAATAATGAGTTGCAATATTATACTAATGCAGATATCGACAACGCACACATTGAAAATGGCATTTTGACCATTGAGGCAAGAAAAGAATCCACAGGGGCAAGGGATTATTCATCTGCGCGTATTGTCACCAAAGGGAAACAAGATTTTCTATACGGAAAGGTAGAGGTTCGTGCGAAGATACCAGCGGGACGTGGTAATTGGCCGGCTATTTGGATGTTGGCCTCACAGTCAGATTACGGTTCTACCTATTGGCCAGATAATGGTGAAATTGACATTTTGGAGCATGTGGGTTACGATCCAGGTGTGATGCATTTTTCCGTGCACACTAAATCTTTTAACCATGTGATCAATACGCAAAAAACGGCAACGACCCGTATGGACGATTTTGACAAGGAGTTCCATGTGTATACGATGGAGTGGACACCGCAAAACATCAAGTCATACATTGATGGAAAACTTTATTTTACGTTCGAGAATTCGGGACGTGACTGGGAAGAATGGCCATTTGACAAGAAACAACACATTTTGCTAAACTTGGCGATTGGAGGAAACTGGGGAGGCCAAAAGGGAGTTGACGACACAATATTTCCGAATAAATTTTTGATTGATTATGTCCGCGTATACGGATTAAACCCTTAATGATGAGATACCCAGCAGCAGCCGAAGCTTTCGATCGATTATTGTGCATCATGGATGATTTACGGGAAAAATGCCCGTGGGACAAAAAACAGACCATGGATACTTTGCGTCATTTGACGATTGAGGAAACATATGAATTATCGGATGCAATTTTGTCCAAAGACATGGCTGAGATCCGTAAGGAGATTGGAGATGTTATGTTGCACTTGGTATTCTACAGTAAAATAGGTTCTGAAACGGGGGATTTTGATGTGACATCGATGTTGCATGGAATTTGTGAGAAATTGATTTCGCGGCATCCGCATATTTATGGGGATGTGGTGGCGGATACAGAGGAAGAGGTGAAGGCCAACTGGGAGGCGTTGAAGCTCAAGGAAGGAAATAAATCTGTTTTGTCTGGAGTTCCCAGTTCGTTACCTGCTTTAGTCAAAGCCATGCGGATACAAGAAAAGGCACGTGGTGCGGGATTTGATTGGGAAGAAAAAGAGCAGGTTTGGGAGAAAGTGGAAGAGGAGTTGGGAGAATTCAAAGAAACGTTTGTAGGCAAAGAACTGACTACGGAAGAAAAAGAGGAGGCAGAGGGAGAATTGGGGGACTTGATTTTTAGTTTGGTGAATTTTGCGCGTTTTATTGATATCAACCCGGATCAGGCAGTTGAGCGCACAAATCGCAAATTCATTTATCGTTTTCAGCATTTAGAGCGCCGTGCGGCCGAAATGGGCAAGAAATTACAGGATATGACACTCGCAGAAATGGATGTTTTCTGGAACGAGGCGAAGGTGACGCTGCCGGGGTCTTCAACCCCGGCAGCGTCTACCGCCGAACGCGAAAAATAACTACTTATTGTACCGAAAACTGATAAACTGTTTTTGATGTATAAGTCTCCCCAGGACGTAAAACGGTTGAGGGGAAGTTCGGTTTATTGGGTGAATCTGGATAATGTTGTGTCTCCAAGCAGAAACCAGTGCGCTTGTTATAAATAGCACCATTTTTGCCCTTCAGGTGCCCATCTAAATTATTTCCAGTATAGAATTGAACGCCAGGTTCGGTGGTAAAAACTTCCATGACCCGACCGGAAGTAGGATCTTCCACGCGAGCAATTTTACCATATGCGCCTAAAGCTTTGTCGAACGCATAACAATGATCATATCCTCCGCCAAACGCAATTTGCTCATCAGCGGCATTAATATCTAATCCGATTTTTTTCGGGGAAGTAAAATCAAATGGACCACCTTTGACCGACTTCACCTCGCCAGTAGGAATAAGCACCTTGTCAATCGGAATAAAGAATGGCGCATTTAATTGAATGTTATGATCGAGCACGTCGCGTTTTGCGTTACCAGATAGATTAAAGTAGGAGTGGTTGCAAATATTCAGGACGGTTGCCTGGTCTGTCTTTGCCACATAGTCCATCGAAATGGCATTATCATCACTTAATGTATAAGTTACTTGAACTTCTAAATTACCAGGAAATCCTTCCTCTCCATTCACGGATAAATAACTTAACGTAACGCTGCCATCTTTTTTGGCAACTGTTTTCCATAC
>JBEDFG010000131.1:0-4271 GCA_041175285.1 Bacteroidota bacterium
GCAATAATGGCAATGTTGCGAATGCTTTGCATAAAAATGTATTCGTTGAATGAAACGAAATTCCTTTAATTGGGAAATTCAAGGTGCAAAGGTAGGGATTATTTCTTTGAAAAGTACTAATTGCACTTTAAGAAATCATTGCTTTCGGATTATTTATCGCAGGAAGCGCGATAGTGTTCGCTTGGATTTTTTCTAAAATGCCTTTAGCATCAATGCCGCACTGTGCATACAGTTCTTTTTGCTCCCCGTGTTCGATGATTTCGTCCGGTATACCCAGGCGAATTACTTGAGAAGAATACTGGTGATCGACCATAAATTCCGCAATCGCAGATCCAAATCCACCTTGAATCGCTGCATCCTCTACGGTAATTACCTTCTTGAATTGCTTGAATACGCGGTGTAAAAGTTCCTCATCTAAAGGCTTCACGAATCGCATGTCGAATAATGCAGGTTTTAAACCCAGCGCACGCGCCGCTTCACAAGCAGCGATGGCTTCATTTCCAATATGTCCAATGGACAAGACTGCAATTTCTTCTCCTTCTAAAAGTTGTACGCCTTTTCCTATTTCAATCTCTTCAAAATCCGTTCTCCAAGCTGGCATCACCCCTTCGCCCCGAGGATAGCGAATAGTGATCGCTTTTTCGTGGTTTTTGAAGGTATCTAAAGACGCTGTGTACATAATATTGCGTAGTTCTTGCTCATTGCGAGGAGCTGCTACAATCATGTTTGGCACACAACGCATAAAGGCTAAATCTAGCAATCCATGGTGCGTAGGGCCATCAGCTCCAGCTAAACCTGCGCGGTCTAGACAGAATATGACAGGTAATTTCTGTAAACAGACGTCGTGTACGACTTGGTCGTAACCGCGTTGCATGAAGGAGCTGTAAATATTGCAGAAAACGGTTAAGCCTTGTGTGGCTAATCCCGCAGAGAAAGTGACGGCATGTTGTTCCGCGATTCCTACGTCAAAAGCGCGATCGGGCATCGCCCGCATCATAATATTCAAAGAAGATCCTGAAGGCATCGCTGGGGTGATACCCATGATTTTCGGATTCTTCTCGGCTAATTCTAAAAGCGTATGGCCAAAAACCTCTTGGTATTTAGGGGGTTGAGGATCGTCATAGGTCTTTTTATGAATCTCCCCTGTAAGCTTATCGAACTTACCTGGAGCGTGCCATAAAGTTTGATCCTTCTCAGCCAGAGAATAACCTTTCCCTTTTGTTGTAATGCAATGTAAAATCTTCGGACCAGGTATATCTTTTAAGTCGTTTAAAACCGTGGTTAAATTGTCGATATCGTGTCCGTCAATAGGGCCAAAATACCGTAAATTCAAGGATTCAAACAGATTGCTTTGGTTTAATAGGGTGGCTTTTAGCCCATTCTCGATCTTGGATACAATCTCTTGTGCCGTCTTGCCGAATTTGGACATCTTGCCTAACAGATTCCACACATCATCTTTCACCTTGTTATAGGTGTGTGAGGTAGTGATATCTGTTAAATATTCTTTTAATGCACCGACATTTGGATCGATCGCCATGCAATTATCGTTCAAGATAATCAACATGTTGTTCGGGATATCGCCCGCATGGTTCATGGCTTCGAATGCCATTCCCGCCGTCATAGATCCATCCCCAATAACGGCGATATGTTGCCTGTATGTTTCCTTTTTATATCCAGATGCCACAGCCATCCCCAGAGCAGCTGAGATGGAAGTAGAGGAGTGTCCTACACCAAACGTATCAAAATTACTTTCTGAGCGCTTCGGGAAACCCGAAATACCTCCGATTAAACGATTGGTGTGAAAAACTTCCCGGCGACCGGTTAAAATTTTGTGGCCATAAGCCTGGTGTCCTACATCCCAAACCAATTGATCATCTGGGGTATTAAACACATAATGCAAGGCGACGGTTAACTCAGTTACACCTAAAGAGGCACCAAAGTGACCTCCATTCACAGATACGTTGTCAATAATAAATTGACGCAATTCGTCACAAACTTGAGGTAAGTCTGATTTCGGCAACTTGCGCAAATCTTCCGGAGAGGAGATTTTGCTAAGTAATGGACCGGCTTCAAATTGCATAGACGCGTGTGATGATAGTGAAAGATTAACCTTACAAAGGTAAAAATGTTTTTAAGCCTTAGTCATTTTTTTGACTCGCTTTGAATAATCTTTTTTGCTCGAAGTCGGTAAGACTGTCGTATCCGGATTGTGATATTTTGTCCAAAATCGCATTCAGCTCCTCCTCCGGCACAGTTTCGAGTTCTTTTCGGGGTTGTAATTTTTGATTAACAGCTGTGGCAAATTCTTTAATTTTTATTTCAAAAATGGCTTGAGGTCGGGATGCGGCTAAAAAGTTTTTGGCAAAAATGAAACCTAATATTGCCCCACCTAAATGCGCAATATTTCCACCTGCGTTTGACCCAGTTGTTTCAATAAAGGACCATAGAATATAAAATGCAGAGATGTATTTGATTCGAACCGGTCCTAATAAAAGTAAATGCACCTGGTAGTTAGGTCGGATCGTAGCAGCGGCGACCACCACGGCAAAAACACCAGCTGAAGCTCCATTTAAGAAATTTGGTCCTTTGGCAATGAAAAAACTCACGGTGTTCATCGCTAAAAGAAAAGCTACTGCACCCGCTAATCCGCCATAAAAAAAGAGCTGGACGAGCCGTTTATTCCCGATGAAATCCTGGATAATGATACCAAACCAATACAGGAACATCATATTGAAAATGAGGTGGAAGACCTCAATGTGCAAGAAAAAATAGGTAATTAGGCTCCAGGGTCTTTGGATAAGCAAATCGAGTGCAGACGGTAGCGAAACTTGCGTAAAAAACGCATCAAATAATTCCGATTTTCCAGCTATCAATAAGCCTACCCGAGCGATCATCAAAGCCACGAAAATGGCTCCATTGGCTATAATGATCTTCATCAAGCCCTGTCCAGGCTGTTGAATAATGTTTTTTATATCATTGAGAATGCTCCTCATCTTAATAGAAACTGTCGCGTTTTTGGCGCCAAATCAATAATAAAATGACGGCAAAAAGCATTCCGCCTAAATGGGCAAAGTGCGCTACATTATCCCCATCAGCCGCTGATTTCCCAGCATAAAGCTCGTAAAAGGCAAAGCCCATCACGAGGTATTTCGCTTTTACGGGAATGGGGATGGGGAAGACAAACATCTCGGAGTTAGGAAATAAATAGCCATAGGCCATCAAGATGCCAAAAACACCACCAGATGCCCCCACTACAGGGTTTTGGGTGGTATACTCACTATAAAATTCCATTGCAGCTGTGGCATTCATGCCCCCATTCATGGAATTGCTGCCCCCAAATCGATTGAAATAATCTAACATAAAATCGGTATTAGGATTCGCCAGGGCTAATTCCAAGGCCTTTCGGATGCTGGCATAATCATGGAAATACTGAATCGCTTCGTGTAATAATCCCGCTCCTACTCCGCAGAATAGATAGAAAAATAGGAAACGCTGACCGCCCCAAATTTTTTCTAAGATGGATCCAAACATATAAAGCCCAAACATATTCATCAACAAGTGCATAAAATTTGCATGCACGAACATGTAGCTGATGATTTGGAAATAGTAGAAATTACTAGATTGAAAAAAGTACAATGCGAATAGTTCATCTGGAATGAAAGCTGATCCTAGGAACATCGCTACATTGATGAAAATTAAATTCCGTACAGTGGGTGTTAAGTTTCTGAGCATATTATTCTTCGTATCCCCAATCAATGGAGTTTTTCATGTCTTTAATCAATAACCCAGCGGATTTAAATGCGCCACGGATTTCGTCTACTTTATCGTATTGTCTACTTTCTTTGAAACCCTTGTAGAGCTGAAGAAGTTCATCCGTCAGACCATTCATCTGTTCAGGAACTTCTTCTTTTATCCCTAGGACGTCCTCTAAAATGCTGACATATGAACGTTGTAAATTTGAAAATGTTTCAGAAGAAATGGATTCGAAGGCTAATCCCCCTGTGTAGAGCGAATTGATTTTCTTCAACAAGGTAAACAAGTGTGCAATCGCCACTGCCGTGTTCAAATCGTCGTTCATTCCATCATAGCAGCCTTGAATGGCGTCATTGATCTCCTTTTCTTGAGTGGCATCGGGATTAGGCTTGATGTCTGTTGGATAAGCTAGTTTTTTAATGATGCGTAAACCATTTGCGATTTTTTTGTAGCCTTTTTGGGCCGCTTTAAGTGCGTCGTTGGAGAAGTCCAAAGTACTGCGGTATTGGGATTGCAGC
>JBEDFG010000132.1:0-4614 GCA_041175285.1 Bacteroidota bacterium
TATAGAGACCAAACATATTTCCAAACGCTACGTGATGGGAGAAGAGGTAATCGACGCGTTAAAAGACGTCAGCATCTCTGTCAATAAAGGGGAATATGTAGCCTTCATGGGCCCATCTGGTTCCGGAAAATCTACTTTGATGAACATCGTGGGCTGCTTAGACACCCCCACAACCGGCTCTTATGTTCTCAACGGTCAAGACGTTTCTGAAATGTCTGAAAATGAATTGGCTGCCGTGCGTAACAAAGAAATCGGGTTTGTATTCCAAACGTTCAACTTATTACCTCGTCAGTCCGCCCTAGAAAACGTTGCCCTACCACTCATCTATGCTGGATATTCGAAAGCAGAACGCACCAAAATTGCCATGGAAACACTCGCAGGGGTTGGACTCGAAAACCGTGCCCTTCACAAGCCCAATGAGCACAACGTGTCGCTGTAGCCCGTGCGCTTGTAAACGATCCTTCTATTTTATTGGCTGATGAGCCAACAGGTAACCTAGATACAAAGACCTCGTACGAAATCATGGATCTGTTCGATCAATTGCACAAAAAAGGCAATACCATCGTCATGGTTACCCACGAAGACGATATTGCCCAGTATGCCCACCGAATCATTCGTTTACGTGATGGAGTCGTGGAATCTGACATCATCAATAAAAACGTTCGGAAAGTAGAAAAAATCTAGAATTTCACGCGATCCGTTCCATATGGTGCACGTTGCGAGCGACGCAACCAGGCATTTGCCTCCGCATCGTTCCCAAAGTTTTCCTTGATCGGATCCCACGTTAATTTACGTGGTATTTTCATCGCCACATGCGTAATTAAACACACAGTACAAGCACGGTGACCAATCTCAATAGGCGAAATTGGCTCTTTACGTGTCTCAATACAATCCAGCCAGTTGCCATGCTGATCGTCTGAATGATATAAATGTATTTCATTCTCACCAATAACAGAGCTCAAGATCTTTGGATCCGATGCATCTAATGCCTTAGCTCGAACCTTGGATGTTGGATCAGTAGGCGTCGCCGCGTAATCCCCACGCGAAACAAAAATCCACCCCTCTGAACCTTCATAGCGAATCCCATTGGGAAAACCTCCCGAAGTATACATCGTAATACCATTCGCATATTCAGCTTTGGACATAAAATCTCCATGTACATTCCACAAACCTGATTTAGGAAACTCCGCTACCGCCTCAATTGAAATAGGTCCTGTATATTCGGTATCCATCCCCCAAGCGGCAGAATCAAAATGATGTTGTCCCCAACCCGTAATCATACCTGCACCGAATTGCTCCATTCGCAACCAGCCTGGTCGATCATATCCTTTCTGCGGATGAACCGCAATTTCCGTATAGGGCATATTCGGCGTAGAACCTAACCACATATCAAAATTAAACCCTTTAGGCACAGGCATGGCAGGCGCAGGTGGTCCCGAAGGGTCCCCTGGTAAGCCAACTTTCACCGTATGCAATTTCCCGATACGACCATTACGTACCAATTCTGCCGCAATCCGAAACTGCGAAGTTGACCGCTGCTGCGTACCCACCTGTAAAATACGACCCGTTTTCTTAATCACATTGGCCAGTTGGCGCCCCTCATGAATCGTCAACGAAGTAGGTTTCTGCAAATAAATATCTTTACCTGCAATCGCCGCTTCCATCGCAGGCTGTGCATGCCAAAAATCCGGTGTACTAATCATCACCGCATCAATATCCTTATTCAGCAACATCTCCCGGTAATCATCATACATCTTCACATCGATGTAATTCGATTGACCTGTTTTTTTCGTGTAATACTCTTCAACCAACTGCTTTGTCTCTTCTGTCCGATGACGATCTAAATCGCATACTGCCATGATTCGAGCCTTCTCGTGTTTCCAAGTTCCTGGTAGATCGTGTGTACGAGCGATTCGCCCACAGCCGATTTGACCAATGTTAATTTTATTGCTTGGGGCATCTTTACCTCCCAATACATGGGCAGGAACGATCGTGGGGAATCCAAGGGTACCTACGGCTCCCAAGGCTATGTTATTGATAAACTTTCTCCTTTTCATGCTTTGATAGATATGTTTGTTGCGTTTTTCTGTGCAATTAATGCAAGTTCAGTTGAGAGAAAACAATGCGCCTGTGTCATCGCAGTTTCCGTGCGATTCAGCACATCATTCACAAGTAATTCGCCATGTGGTAAATTAACATCCTTACAATCAATATACAGCGTCTCTTTATTGTTCACAATGTATAAATGACTTCCTGTTCCATGCGGCGACGCAATATCCGTATTCTTGCGTACTTCAATATAGCCATCCGTTCCTAATATGGTCAAGCGTCCATCTCCCCAGGTATTCAATCCATCGGGCGTAAACCAATCCACTCGGATATATCCAGAACCTTTATTACTGCGCAACATCAAATCGCCAAAATCTTGAAATTTCGGATATTGTGGGTGATGATGATTCGCAATCTGAGAGGCAACCACCTCTCCTTGTGTCGAACCTGTAAAGTGTAAAAATTGATCTACTTGATGTGAAGCGATATCCGTAATGATACCCCCGTAATATTTCGTGTCAAAAAACCAATCGGGACGCGAATTCACACTCATACGATGTGGACCCGTACCCAAAGTTTGCATGACCTTCCCTATCTTTCCCTGAGCAACTAGTTGGCTTGCCAACTCCGTCGCCTTATTTTCAAATCTTTCACTGAATGAAATCGAATAAATACGCTTGGTCTCCTTTTGAACCTTTCGAACTTCCGCTAATTGTTCCAAACTGATAATCCCCGGTTTATCTACCATGTAGTCTTTCCCATGTTGCATGACACGTATTCCCAAAGGCGCGCGTTCATGCGGGGTAATCGAGCTTAAAACCAATTTAATTGAAGGGTCTTCTAATACCTCAGCCTCACTCTTCACCAATTTCGCCTGTGGATACTTCTTGGCAAAGTCCTTAATCAAATCGGGCTCTTTGGCATAATAGGAAACAAACTCGCCACCACCACGAATGATGGAATTCGCCATGGAATAAATATGTCCATGATTGATTCCCACGACACCAAAACGCAAACGAGGCGCGATAATTTTTTCGGGACCAGCCTGAACGAAAGAAGAGGTAACGTCTTTCACAGATGGCATAAAAGCCAATCCGCTTAATAAACTCGCGTCGTGAAGGAACTTCCGACGGTTCGAGGAACTTGATTTCATTATTGAATAGGTTTAAACTATGTTTAAAAGTCAAACATATCTTAAACATACTGAATATAAAACACAAAAAAAGCTGCCCATTTCTGAACAGCTTTCTTTTATATAAAAAAATCTCAAACCTATTTTTTCTTCTCTTTAACGCGAGCCGCTTTTCCTTGCTTACCACGCATGTAGAATAAACGTGCACGACGCACTTTACCACGACGCATAACTTCGATTTTATCGATGTTTGGTGATAAGATTGGGAAGATACGCTCAACACCAATACCATTTGAAATTTTACGTACCGTGAAAGACTCACCAGCACCTGAATTTTTACGTTGGATTACCAATCCTTGGAATACCTGGATACGCTCCTTGTTACCCTCACGGATCTTAACGTGTACGTTTACTGTGTCTCCAGCAGCAAATTCTGGATGCTCTGCACGACGCGTTGCATTCTCAGCTTCTACAAATTTAATTAAATCACTCATCTGACTTTTTATTTTGTGTAATATCAGCACTTAGCGGTCACTTCGTACATAAAATTGCTGATTGGGTTGCAAAGATAGAAAAAATATTTCTTTCTAAAAACAATCAATTACTTTTTCCCTTTAATCGATTGAACAAATCCAACGATCTCACTGTGAAGATCTTGAGCTTGGCCCAACAGCTTCACAAAAGCACTACCGATAATAGCACCAGCCGCCGATTCAGAGGCCTTTACGAAACTCGCACGATCTGAAATACCAAAACCAATTAAACGTGGATTTTTTAAATTCATCCCATTAATCCGCTTGAAATACGCTTCCTGATCATTCGAAATACCTGTTTTCGCACCTGTCGTACTCGCCGAGGAGACCATGTAAATGAATCCTTTGCTTATCGCATCCACCTGTGCAATACGCGCATCTGTCGTCTGAGGTGTAATCAAAAAGATATTATACAATCCGTATTGCTCGAAAATTGCTTGGTATTCCGACTCAAATTCAGCCATCGGCAAATCGGGTAAAATCAACCCGTCAACCCCCACTTCCGCACATTTTTGACAAAAAGCCTCCACTCCATATTGCAAAACCGGGTTAATGTACCCCATCAATAAAACAGGAACCGTGACCGTTTGGCGCATATCTTTTAATTGCTCAAATAAATGAGCCACCGACATCCCTTGATCCAAGGACACTTGATTAGACTGCTGGATCGTTTCGCCATCCGCAACCGGATCCGAATACGGCATTCCAATCTCAATGATATCAACTCCCCCTGCCTGCAAGGCATTCAACACCGTCATCGTATCTCCAAAATTTGGATAACCCGCAGTCGCGTACACATTTAAAATAGGCTCCGTCGCCTCCGCAAATAATTTAGTAATCCGATTCATCTTAGTCATTCAATTTTAAGTGCTGCTGATACGTGGACAAATCTTTATCTCC
>JBEDFG010000133.1:0-4260 GCA_041175285.1 Bacteroidota bacterium
CGCCATGGATAATATAGGCAATAGTTCATCCAGCCACTTTTGCTTTCCATATGCGTATTTATTGTAAACCAAACCAGCCAGCACAGGAAAAATGACAATCTCTAAAATATGCCAAAACATATCCCAGAAGTTGATGGGCACCAACTGATTCGCTAAAACCTTCATCAATAAAGGCGTTACAAGCGGGGCTAATAATGTGGAAATAGCCGTGACAGTCACTGATAAAGCCAAATTTCCACCTGAGATATAGGCCATCACATTGGAGGCCACACCACTTGGAGAGCACCCCACGAGGATAATTCCTGCTGCAATTTCAGGCGGAAGATCCGTAGTCATAGCCAGTGCAAATCCAATTCCTGGCATGATTAAATAGTGGCAAAAGATCCCGGCTAAAATAGGCTTTGGCGATTTGACAATCTCCACAAAGCGTGTCAAATTCATATGAATCCCCATGCCAAACATCGTAATAACTAATAAAGGTGTTACTAATTTCTTCAGCGGGAAACCTTGAAATGTGACTAAATTTTCGGGGTAATTTAAAGCATAGGTCGATGCCGCAAAAATAAAAAGAGTGTAGGAAAATCCTTTCCAAATCGGGTAGCCCTGAAAACCCAAGGCCAGAAACGTAAAACAAAACATTAAACCAATGGAGGCGCCAGATATGTCAAGGTAAAAACAGATAGCAGAGATTAGCGCCGCGAGAAATCCCAAGCCTAGGCAAGCTTGAAAAATGATTGGTTTCATAGGTTACTAGGTTTAGAATAAGCTAAAAATAGTAAAATAAATTAGTTGGCCCCACCTCCTTCTGCTAACTTTAAGAAAATTCCCACTCACCTTATGTTAACGAACTCCCAAGTAGCCATCATCACCGGCGCAGCGCGCGGAATCGGATTAGCTACTGCCCAATTATTCCATCAAAACGGTTATCGCGTTGCGCTAGTCGATCGGGATGAAACAGAAGTCAGGCTAGCGGCCTCGCGAATCGAAAATGCCATTGCGGTGACATGCGATGTTTCTAATCCAGCAGATGTTTCGAACATGATCGAAATCGTGTTGAAAACATTTGGGCGAATTGATGCTTTAATCAATAATGCTGGCGTTGCGGAATTTAATCCCTTAGAAAAAACAGATTATGCTTGTTGGCGGAAAATCATGTCAACCAACCTAGACGGCGTATTCCTTTGTTCGCAAGCAGCGATTCCGGCTTTAAAAACAAGCAAAGGCTCCATTGTCAATATTGGTTCTATTTCAGCCGTTCGCGCAAGTACATTACGGGTTGCATACGGAACTTCAAAAGCTGCCGTCGTTCATTTGACAAAACAATTTGCTGTTGAACTGGGAGATTACGGAATTCGTGTGAATTGTGTATCGCCAGGCCCCGTAAAGACCCAATTAGCTGCTGCTGTTCACTCGCCTGAAATCATTACGGCTTACTTAAATGGCATTCCACTTAATCGTTCCGCGACAGTGAACGACATTGCCGAAACGATCTATTATTTATGTTCAGAAAAAGCTTCCTATGTAACAGGCCAAATGATCGCCGTGGATGGGGGATTCGATGCGGCGGGCGTGGGTTTACCCGCTTTACGTGCAAAGTGAGGGCAATAAAAAAGCCTCACCAAAAATGATGAGGCTTTCTGAGTTAACCCTAATTTAAAGGTCCTTGCGACAACGTACAGAGAAACCATGCAGCCCACCCGGTAGTACATCGGGATAAACGCCAATGTCATTCGACTCCGCATTAAAATAAATGTAAAAACGATCGTCGCTACCGGCAGGTGCTTTCGTCCAAAAATAAGACTCCGTCATGATCTTAGAAGATTCAAATTGACCTCGAATGATTCCTCCCGCAGGATAAGCTGAAAAGCCAAGAGAATTCGTAGATGCTATTGGTGTTTTCCAACTCGTTGTCACTTTGAGCTTGCCTGCTCCCGATGGGCCAGCTGCGGTAATCGTTTCGAGCCATTCCAATTTCGTTGGGATATGCCAGCCCACCGGTGCGAGACCACGCGGATCATCTACAGCAAATTTATTATACAATTTACCCCAAACAGCTGTTCCGTCGTTCTTCACGAAATTATAATAACACCACGCACCTGTCGTGGCGGCATTCCAATCCGCGAGATTTTTAATTTCAGGAATAACATCACCATTCCGGTAAGTTGTGACATCTAAATTGTTCAGCATCCACGTCTTGCCGCTAATCGTTACCTCCGCATAAGCAGCTTGTTTGTTTGTACGAACAGTTGCAGAGGTTCCTACCGGCCCATTTCCATAATTGTTGTAACGGTACACTTGGTACGTATATTCGGTATCAGGAGTCAATCCTTTGTCGACGTAAGAACGAGCCGTATCACTCAATGCCGCAATCTGCGTGTACGTTGTTTCAGCTCCCATCTTCCGGAATACTTTCGTTCCCGTTACCGGAACGGCTGCTGAGCTAGCTGCATTGTTTAACCAACTTACCGTGATGGAAGTTGTGGTATATCCACCTGTCACGACGGCCCCAGGAGAACTTGGGAGTGGGAGTGCAGAGGTGGTAGCAACTACTGTTTTGGGTAGCGACCTTCCCAGATCAGCCCAACGTTGAATTTTATACGTATACTCTGTATTAGGCTTTAACAAACTATCCGTATAACTAGTAAAGGATGCTGGCAAATTAATCAATTCTTGAAAATCAGCATCCTGTAGCGTTTTTCGATAAATATAAACTCCGCCAACAGTTATTTCGGGAGATGACTCCTCACATTGACCTTTGCCGCCCCAGTTCAATGTAATTTTTGTAGGGGATTTCACTGTTGCTTCAAATGTAGCAACACTACAAGGGGTACCCATAGCTCCATCTTTCTGGCAACTCCAAAGTGCGCAAAGGATTCCTAATCCGAATAAGTATTTGATCATTTGTTCGTTTATAATTAAGTGTTTAAAAAACACAAAATTATTCATCGAGTATACCTAGACCAAGACCGAGCTGTCTATCCTCCAAACAGGCTGTCTCAATTATCGAGACATCTCACTATCAACGACCTAGTGAATTGATCAAATCAATCGGCGTGCCCCCGTGAAACTTCTTGAAGGGTTTATAAAGTGCCGTCCGCGAGTTGAAACCTGATTCTTTGGCTAATGCTTCAATCGAATAGTGTGAATACTTCGGATTTTTAGCCAAGGCCACAAAGTATTCAATCCGCTTCTGATTCACCAACTGACTGAAGCTCATTTGGTAGCGCTGCATGATTTGCTCGTTAAACTGATCAAATTCCACAATGCCATTTTGCTTGCAAAAATGATCAATCGTTGCTTGAGAATTCAAGAAGTAAGAATCTTGAAAAAAGGGAACATAGAAATTTTGATCTGTTAACATCAAATCCTGCGATCTCATGTAGCGCTTAAAATCAAACTTACTAACATTGTGATTATTCAAAAACTCCGGACGGTAAATGACCAAAAGGAACGTCATCAAACAGAAGAAGACATAAACTGATAAGCTAAACTCATAAAAATAGGCCGTCCGTTGCAAACTCAAACCAATCACATTATTACTAAAAATAACGAGCAAAATCATCCCAATAAAGAGCCCCAGCCAATTTTTTAATCGTGCCCAATATAAATTTCGCTCCGCTTTCACGGCAGCAATGACCCGATATAATTTAACAATGGAAACCAATAAAATAATGCGTTGTGCATATCGCACCCATTTCACAAAGAAAAAAGAATCGTCTAATCGCAACACGAAAATGGCTCTTCGGTCCAGTAAGCTGGCATCTAATTGAGAAAGTATATAGTAGTTATATACGTTCAACAAAAATATTAATCCACTGGAAATCCATACCCACCGCGAAATACGACCCACCGTTAAAATGGAAAGTGTATACAAACCGGACACCCAAATACCAAAGTTTATCAATGGAGACCAAGCCACTAAGTCTTGGAAGGAAACCTCAATCCAAAGTAAGAAATCAAGCAATAACAAGGAAAATAAAAATAAGGCAAATGACAACTTGAAGTGCCTAGGACGCTTAAATCGAATCAGAAAGTCACTTAAGGCTAAAACACCAAAGACTATGGACACAAAATTAAAAAGTGAAACCATTTCGCTCCATGACATTTGGATTAGATTTAGGATCATGTTCAAAATAATATAAAATTCGAATACAAATAAATAAAAAAGGCGCTCTTTCGAGCGCCCTTCTTTTACTTTAATTTCATATTGACTGGATCCCACTGGATAATCTTCTTGCTGAAATAACTTTCATTACAAGA
>JBEDFG010000134.1:0-4783 GCA_041175285.1 Bacteroidota bacterium
CCAACAAAGACAAGTTGGTGATGGTGGATATGGTTTCTTCTGCACCTTACGTGAATTTAGATTTCAATCTTGTTGATTCGGCGATGTTCTCGGTTCAGAAGGCATTTGGTATGCCGGCAGGATTAGGTGTTTGGATTGCCAATGAGAAAATGTTGGAGAAATCGGAGCGTATGAAACTTCACGGCGATAACGTCGGCACTTATCATTCGTTGCCGAGCCTTTGGGAGAATTACAAGAAATTTGAAACTCCTGAAACTCCTAATGTGATGGGAATTTATGTGTTGGGTAAAGTGGCTGAGGATTTCAATCGAATTGGGGTAGACGTGATGCGTAAGGAAACGGATCGTAAGGCGAAGGCTTTGTATGATTTTGCTAAGAAGTCGGACCAATTTGACATATTTGTCACGAATGAATCTCATCGTTCTGCTACTGTTGTGGTATTAAATTGCCAACAGATGGCCGGTGATGTCATCAAACAAGTACAGGCAAAAAGTGATTTTATTTTGGGTTCGGGATACGGTAAAATGAAGGAGACTCAAATACGTATTGCGAATTTCCCTGCAGTGAATTTGGAACAAGTGGACGCATTAATTGCGACATTAGGTTCTTTGTAATATAAACCGAACTATGAAAAAAGATCAACCCATTCGTTGGGGTATACTCGCATGCGGAGGCATTGCGCGTAAATTTGCCGACGATCTTGCCCATGCAAAAAACGGACATTTGGCAGCCGTTTCGTCTCGAGATATTAAACGTGCTCAGGAATTTGCTTCCCACTATGATGCTTCAGTGAAGGCTTATGGGTCGTATGAGGAGATGCTTTCGAGTGGAGAAATTGATGTAGTGTATATTGCCTCACCTCATGGATTGCATTATGAGCATACGATGTTATGTTTGGATGCAGGCATTCCTGTTTTATGTGAGAAGGCGTTTGCCATCAATAGCAAACAGGTTTCGGCGATGATTCAAAGGGCCCGCGAAAAGAATCTATTTTTAATGGAGGCTTTGTGGACTCGTTTTCATCCTTCGATTGCCAAATTGCAAGAGATTATTGCTTCGGGTGCCATTGGTGAAATCAAACATGTGGTAGCTGATTTCGGTTTTAAGGCTGCCTATGATGAGGAGGCGCGTTGGTTTAATCCGCATTTAACAGGTGGATCTTTGTTGGACATCGGTATTTACCCATTATTTATTTCGAAGTTATTATTAGGTCAGCCGCTTGAAATGAAGGCGACGGGCGTGATGGCGCCATCTGGTGTGGATATGAATTGTTCCATTTCAACGAAATATGCATCGGGAGCGACGGCCAGTTTATTCTCAACATTTGCGGCTCAAACGGACACAACATGTACCGTGTATGGAACGCTTGGAAAAATATATATGCACCCACGTTTTCATGAAACTAAGGGAATGACCCTAACGATTTATGATGGGGAGGAGACGGTGATGGAGACGGAGCGTTTAGGTTGGGGATATAGTTATGAGGCAGATGCCGTACAAGAAGATTTGCATGCAGGTCGCACAGAAAATGCTTGGATGTCGCATCAATTTAGTCAAGAATTGATGGGTTTATTAGATGAAATTCGTTCTCAAATCGGTTTAAAATATCCAAATGAATAAGATACTCGTTTCCTTATTGCTTTTTGTAAGCACAAGTTTATTGGCTCAAAACCCTTTTGAAAAGGAAATTGTAGCCTATGAAAAACAAGATTCTCTGTCGATGCCAGCCAAAGGCCAAGTTTTATTTATTGGATCTTCTAGTTTTCGGTTATGGAAGACATTTGCTTCGGATATGAAGGGATTATCACCGGCTTTTAATCGGGGCTTTGGAGGTTCTACCCTAGCCGATGCCTTGTATTATTTTGATCGTATGGTTGTGAAGTATCAGCCGAAGTGGGTGATTATGTATGAAGGCGATAATGATTTGGCGAAAGGAAAATTGCCTCAGGTGATTGCCTCGGAATATGATGAATTTAAAGCTCGACTGGCAAAACAGGTTCCAGGTGCTAAATTGGTCTTTGTGGCGGCTCGTCCGAGCTTAGCACGTGTGGCAATCGTGGACAAGCAGAAAGAATTAAATGCATTGATTAAGGCAAAGGGTGGGTATTTTATCGATATGCATTCGCCATTTTTCTTGCCAGATGGAACTTTGATGCAGGATATTTTTGTATCGGATAAGCTGCATTTAAATGAAAAAGGCTACGTGATCTTTGCGAAGCAGATTCAGGAATTCATGATTAAAAATATTAAGTAAATGGGTTTTGAAGCAAAATATCTGCCAAGAATTTCTGTAGACTGTGTGATTTTTGGGTTTCATGAAAATCAACTGAAGGTGCTCTTGTTGAAGTTCAAAAAGAGTCCTGTTTGGGCACTTGCCGGAGGTTTTGTGGGGATAGAGGAAGATGTGGATCAGGCGGCCCAACGGATTTTGGAGGAGCGTACTGGCTTGACAGATATTTACCTAGAGCAATTTTACACATTTGGAGATATGGCTCGCAATTACCGGGCTGTTGATGAGCACCGAGGCGTCAATGAAGCCATGGGTGGGGAGTCAGACAAACTTGATTTTGTTGACCAACGATTCATTACGATCGGTTATTATGCGTTAGTTGATTATTCACAAGTGCAGGTTAATCCGCAAGGAATGTCGGATGCTTCTGAGTGGATGGATGTGACTGCATTGCCCAAATTATTTCTAGACCATAATCGAATTGTCATTAAGGCGCTTGAATCAATGCGCCGGAGTTTAGATGAAAAACAAGTTGCATTTGCATTGTTGAGCGAGACCTTTACCATGTCGGAATTGCAGCTTGTTTATGAAACAATTCTCGGGAAGCGTTTGGTTCGAACGAATTTTCAGCGTAAAATTTTGAGTTTAGATATCCTGGAACGGATCGAAAAGAAATACACAGGAGGAGCACATAAAGCCCCTTATTTATATCGCTTAAAATCGTAGACTCGGATTTAAGGTTTTGAGCTTTGGCAATCCTTTAAGGTTTGCCAAAGCTAAGGGGGGAAAGAGTATTTTCCTATTCCCAAATGGAATACAATAAAAAAGGCCAGTTTCCTGGCCTTTTGCTTTATCCCATATTGTGGTAAACGTTCTGAACATCGTCGTCTTCTTCTAGTCGCTCGATGAGTTTTTCGACATCAGCCACTTGAGCATCCGTTAATTCTTTCGTTTCATCCGGAATCCGTTCGAAATCAGCACCCATTAATTCATATCCGCGCTCCTCTAAAAATTTCTGAATTCCACCAAAAGCCGTAAACTCTCCATAGATATTGATCTGATTTGTTTCCTCATCTAAAAACACCTCGTCACCACCTAAGTCGATTAACTCAAACTCTAATTCTTCTAGATCGATTTCAGGTTTAGCCGCGATTTTAAATACGGATTTGCGCGTGAAGATGAAGTCCAACATCCCTGTAGTACCTAATGAACCGCCACATTTCGTGAATGAAGAACGGATATTGGCTACCGTACGGTTGATGTTATCTGTTGTCGTTTCAACTAATATCGCAATGCCATGTTGCGCATATCCCTCATAGACAATTTCCTTGTAATCTTCCTGGTCTTTAGATGTCGCCCGTTTGATGGCTCTTTCCACATTCTCCTTAGGCATGTTGACCGCCTTCGCATTCTGAATAATGGCACGTAAACGTGAATTAGAGGATGGATCTCCACCGCCCGCTTTTACGGCGATAACAATATCCTTACCTATTTTAGTAAAGGTTTTGGCCATTTGGCCCCAACGTTTAAATTTTCTTGCTTTTCGGAATTCAAAGGCTCTTCCCATGCGTAGTCTCAGTTAAATATGGTGCAAAAATAATCAAGCCCCATAAGACCCACAAGCCCCTCGCAAAAATAACTTATCTTTGATTTTCTGTTAGACCTATTTGAAACGTATGAATCGACTGTTACTTCTTCTATGCTGCATATTCGGCTTTATCAGCATGGCCAATGCGCAAAAAATCAACGAACGTTTCCAAGTAAATATTAAAAAAAGCACGGGGCCAATTAAGGTTGACGGTGTATTGGATGAAAATGCGTGGTTGGAATCAGCTGCAGTCAGCGACTTTGTCATGTGTAATCCCTATGACTCCCTGTGTGCGCAGGTACGTACGGATGTAAAAATCGCATATGACGACAAATACATCTACATCTCAGCCGAATGTTTTTTGAAAGAGCCAGGTGCCTTTGTCGTGGAATCGATGAAGCGCGATTTTGGATTTGGGGTGAATGATAATTTAAACGACGGGTTTTGCATTTGGGGCAAATGCTGCCGGAGCGCAATGGGATGGTCAAATGTCTGAAGGGGCTAAAGTAAATCTAAACTGGGATAATAAGTGGGAATCAGCCACGACGTATAAAACAGATTCTTGGATTTTTGAAGCGGCTATCCCGTTCAAATCCATACGTTATAAGGATAATATAACGCGCTGGGGCATCAACTTTTCACGCTATGATCTAAAGGCCAAAGAAAAATCTGCCTGGGCTCCAGTACCACGTCAATTCCCAACAGCCTCATTAGCCTATGCAGGCGTACTTGTTTGGGATACGCCGCCTCCGGCACCTAAAAAGAATATTTCGGTTATTCCTTACATTTTATCCGGTGTGACTTCCAATTTTGAAACGAAAGATCCAACGGCTTTTCGGAACCAAATAGGAGGGGATATTAAGGTGGCTATTAATTCAGGATTGAATTTAGATATGACCTTGAACCCGGATTTTTCGCAGGTGGATGTAGATCGCCAACAAACTAATTTGGATCGCTTTGAATTA
>JBEDFG010000135.1:0-4242 GCA_041175285.1 Bacteroidota bacterium
AGAAGGTCGTGATGTCATTGGACAAGCACAAACAGGAACAGGTAAAACTGCCGCGTTTGGTATTCCAATGATCGAGCATATCGTTCCATTTGAAAAATTTGTACAAGCAATCATCTTGTGTCCTACACGTGAATTAGCAGTTCAAGTTTCTGAGGAAATGAAGAAGTTAGCCAAATTTACGAAAGGAGTATGGGTTACAACGGTTTACGGTGGTGATTCAATTGATCGTCAGATTAAGTCGTTGAAGGCTGGTGCCAACATTGTTGTGGGTACTCCAGGTCGTGTGATTGACTTAATTGAGCGTCGTGCATTAAAGTTACAGCAAGCATCCATGATCGTTTTGGATGAGGCAGATGAAATGTTGGATATGGGTTTCCGTGAGGATATTGAAAGTATCTTACAAGAAATGCCGAATGAACGTCAAACTGTTTTGTTTTCAGCAACGATGTCCAAGCCTATCATGGCATTGACTAGTCGTTATTTGACTGAGCCAAAATTAGTTAAGGTTGTTAAAAATGAAATCACGAACGTTAATATCGAACAATTATACTTTGATGTGAAGGGTCGTGCGAAAATGGAGGTTACAACTCGTTTGATCGATTTCTACGCATTGAAATTAATGTTGATCTTCTGTAATCAGAAGAAGCGTGTGGATGAAGTTGTGGAAGAATTGGTTTCTCGTGGCTATGCAGCTGAAGGTTTGCATGGTGATTTACGTCAGAGCCAACGGACACAAGTAATGAACCGTTTCCGTAATGGAAATGTATGTATTTTAGTGGCCACTGACGTTGCGGCTCGTGGATTGGACGTTGACAATGTGGATGCTGTTATTAATTATGACATTCCATTAGATGAAGAATATTATGTACACCGTATTGGTCGTACTGGTCGTGCCGGAAAATTTGGTAAGGCATTTACGTTAGTGGTAGGTTCTGAGCGCAATCGTTTGCGTGAAATCATGAATTACACGAAAGTAAAAATTGACAAAGGTGTTATTCCATCTTTCACGGATGTAGTAGGTATTAAAAAAGGCATGTTTATCGAGCGTGTGGCTGCTACTATCAACGAAGGAGGTCTTGAAGTATTTTCAGATTCATTAGAAAACTTACAGCATGCTGGTTTTTCTACGGAGCAAATTGTTGCTGCCTTAGTTAAAATGAACATGGGTATCCAAAAGAATGAATTTGGTGATGAAAATTTAGAAGGTGAATTTGAACGTCAATCACGTAAGTTTGGTCGTGAGGAGCGCGGCGGTGGTTTCCGTGATCGTGATTCCCGTGGTGGAGAGCGTCGTGGAGGTGGTCGTTTTGATCGTGATTCCCGTGGTGGTGGAGATCGTGGCGGTCGTTTTGAACGTGGTTCTGATCGTGATCGTGGTCCTCGTGGACCTCGCGTTGATCGTGAAGGTAAACCATACAAAACTGACGAAAACATGGTACGTATGTTCGTAAATATTGGCTTTAATGAGAAAATTTCTCCATCCAATATCGTTGGCGCTTTCGCAGGAGAAACAGGTATCCCAGGGAACGTGTTAGGTCAAATTCAAATTGAGAATAAACACACCTATGTAGATGTTCCTAAAGAATATGCAAACCAAGTGATCGATAAGATGGTTGGCGCACAAATAAAAGGCAAGCGTGTCTTAGTTGAAATCGCTAAGCCTGTTTAATCGTATTTTTTTTTTTGAGAGGGGCAATCGAAAGGTTGCTCCTTTTTTTATGACTTTTTAAGCCAAAAATGTTGTTTTGGGGCTGTTGGCTTCAAGCTTAAAATTCCCATTTCGAATAATTCAATCGAATGAATAACGCATGGATTTTGGTAAAGTCTTTGCCAAAGCGAATGTGTGTTATCATTTGTGTGTGGATTTAAACATATCACAACGTGATCAGGCTGACTAAATAAGGCTTCTATACCACTCATATCAGCTTCAGTGATTTTCGTTAAATCAATTAAATGTAACTGGCCTTCCTTGAGTTTTAAATGGGCTCCAATCCCATGTATTAATGCATGCTGCAGGTTGCTAGGTGACTGTTGGTAAATCACATCAATCACCTCTGTGTACAATTTATACACAAACGGCGAATGCAATCCATGTGCTGTTTGTGCTTTCCAGTTAAATCGAAGTCGCTTGAACATTAATTTAAACTAAAGTTTGTGATTAATTCAAAGGGTGGCGTATGTACTTTAAATGTACTTTGATCATTTAAATTCAAAAATGTATAATACCCACTCATTTGCCCAATCGATGATATAATAGGACATGCCGACGTATATGTGAATGATTCGCCAGGTTCAATAATTGGTTGCTGTCCTACAACCCCCAAGCCATTTACAAATTCAGGAGAATGACTGCCGTCAACGATCTTCCAGAATCGACTGACTAATTGTGCAGGTTGATTCCCAATGTTTTTGATTGTAATTTGGTAGGAGAAAAAGTGCTTGTAAGGCGCCTGCAATTCATAATCAGGCAAATGAGTAACTTTAACGTCTATATGAAATCCGTTTTCGATGGATTGAGGCATGTAAGAGATAATTTTATGGCTAATGCCAACTTAAATTTACGGGAATTAATACAAAATGACTGGAAAAATATCCTGAATTCTTGTTTTGATCAAGAATGGATGGGGCAGTTGGAAAGGCAGTTGGCGGATGAATATGAGAGCCAACAAGTATTTCCACCTATTTCAGATGTGTTTAGAGCCTTGCAATTAACTTCTTTTGAAGATGTCAAAGTCGTTATTTTAGGGCAAGACCCGTACCATGGCATAGGAGAGGCGCAAGGATTTAGTTTTTCTGTTCCTAACGGGATTAAAACACCACCGTCGCTTAGAAATATATTTAAAGAATTAGCTGCTGACCTTGGCGGTCAACGTACACAAACAGATTTGACGGATTGGGCTAATCAGGGTGTTTTATTATTGAATACCGTGTTAACTGTTCGGGCTAATCAGCCAGGATCACACGCGAAATTTGGCTGGCAAAAATTCACCTCCATTATCATTAATTCCTTGAATCAACGAGATAAACCAATTGTTTTTATGCTTTGGGGAAATTACGCCCAACAAGCAGGCAAGCAAATCGATGAAACAAAACATTTGGTCATACGCTGTTCACATCCCTCACCACTATCAGCCAATCGAGGTGGTTGGTTCGGAACAAAACCATTTTCTAGAGCAAATGATTTCTTAGGTAGTCCTATCCAATGGACTTAAATGCGCTTCAGCTGACTAGGGAAATACACAAATTGATTCGGGAATTCTAGTAAAAAGAACTCTGAAATAAGTGTTTCGATAGCTTCTTTGCGTCGTTCCTCGGAAGCTGGAATTAAGCATTGAATTGAAAATCCTTTTGAATCAGGCTCCTGATGTGAACTTATTTCGAATGCATGCGCTTGTTCGATAAAATCCCAAGCATTCAATTCAGGAATTATATGTTGCTTCAAAGCCTTGACTGCTTGAGCTTCAATGGCATTTTCTACAAAGATGGATATGTTAAATTGGATCATGGCTTGATTGTTTTTTGGGCTAAGGCATTGTACATAATTTCTGATAGGTGTAAACCTTCTTTATCAATGCCATCTTTGATTTGATGTCTACATGATGTACCATTACTCGCAATAATTGTACTGCTTTTAGTGGCTAGTAAGCGTGGGAATAAGACTAATTTGGCAATTTGTTGGGATAGGTCATAATGCTGTTTTTCATACCCAAAAGAACCTGCCATACCGCAACAGCCGGTTGGTAATAATTCAACCTCATAATTTTCAGGAAAACTTAATACCTGTCGGGTGCTACTTAAACCTGCAATAGATTTTTGGTGGCAATGTCCATGCAAGACAATTTTCTGATTAACGGTCGTAAACGAATCTTTTGAAATTCGTTTAGCTTTAATTTCTTGTGCCAAAAATTCATCGATCAACAAACAATTCTCTTTCAGACTATTAGCTTCTGACCGAAGATCTTCATCAACTAAATTGGGAATTTCATCTCGGAAACTCAGTAAGGCACTAGGCTCGATACCAATCAATGGTTTATTCTTAGTTACCAAAGGGGCAAGTTTCTGGACGTTGATGTTGGCAAGTTTTTGGGCCACGGCCAGCATCCCTTTTGAAATATAGCTCCGTCCACTGATGATTTGGGTAGGTATTTCAACGCCGTATCCCAATTCATTTAGGAGTAAAATGGTTTTTTTGCCAAGTTCCACCTCGTTGTAATTTGTGAATTCATCGGCAAAAAGATACAC